>NZ_JBIVPK010000001.1:393573-642867 GCF_044754605.1 Streptomyces sp. NPDC093064 | reverse complement strand
CACAAACGTTCATGATCATGGTGGCCGTACCCATACCCTCACACCACCCCCGCAAGCCGCTGACCAGCCCAGATGCCGGAACTACAGCTGCGGTGACTCACGCAACAACTCTTCGATCTTGCGGTTGGCAATCTCCTGCCGCCCGTCGATGCACTTGGCGCAGCGACTCAGCAGAACCTCGACACTGTTACCCGGGCAATCGGCCACCTCTGTGGGGTCCATACCGGAGTTGAGCCACGTCGACAGCGCCGAGTGGCGGAGGTCGTACGGCCGGGCGGCGAGCGGGGAGGCGACCGCTGTGGGCGGGACCTTGGAGCGTCGCCGCAGGTGAGGTCCAGGGCGTGGCGAGGGGCCGTGCCGGTGTCGGGTGGTCCCGTGCGGGTGGGCGGCGCGCCGTGGGGCGGATGTCTCATCCTTGGGACATTGTGATGCGCCCGGGGAGGGCTGTACGTTCGCCGCATGATCAGAATTGCAGTGATCGTATTCATTGGAGCTCTCGCCATTTCCACAGGCGTCACGGCGTTGACTGTGTCGCCTTGGTGGTGGTTGGTCGCCGTGTTGTGCGCGGGGGTGGCCGGGCTCGGCACTTATGACTTGCTTCAAAAGCGCCATTCCGTCCTGCGTAACTACCCAGTGCTGGGACATATCCGCTTCGTGTTGGAGTCGATCCGGCCGGAGTTGCAGCAGTATTTTATTGAGCGCAATACCGATGGCCGCCCATTCGACCGTGATGTGCGCAGCCTTGTCTACCAGCGTGCCAAGGGGACCGAAGCGGAGATCGCGTTCGGCACCGAGCGGAACGTCTACGACGAAGGCTACGAATACTTCGAATCGTCGATGAGGCCGCGCCCGGTGCCGACGGAGCAGCCCCGGGTCCGCATCGGCGGCCCGGACTGCACCAAGCCCTACGACATGGCCTTGCTCAACGTCTCGGCCATGAGCTTCGGTTCGCTGTCCGCCAACGCGGTCCTCGCCCTGAACCGGGGGGCCGCCCTCGGAGGCTTCGCTCACGACACCGGCGAGGGCGGCATGTCCGAGTACCATCTGCGCCACGGTGGTGACCTGGTGTGGGAAATCGGCACCGGATACTTCGGTTGCCGTACCGCGGACGGCGGTTTCGATCGCGCGCTGTTCGCCGAAAAGGCTGCTCGCGACAACGTGAAATGCGTGTCACTGAAGCTGTCTCAGGGAGCCAAGCCCGGTATCGGAGGGGTGCTGCCCGGAGAAAAGGTCACCGCCGAGATTGCCCGGGTACGCGAGGTTCCCGAGGGGAAGACCGTCATCTCGCCCCCTTACCACCAGGTCTTCGACACGCCCCGGGAACTGATCCGGTTCATCGCCGAAATGCGCGAGCTGTCCGGCGGTAAGCCGGTCGGCTTCAAGCTGTGTGTGGGCTCCCGGCGGGAATTCCTGGCGGTCTGCAAAGCCATGATCGAAGAGGGCACCGCGCCGGACTTCATCATCGTCGACGGAGCCGAGGGCGGCACCGGAGCCGCCCCGCTGGAGTTCGCCGACCACCTGGGCAGTCCGCTCACCGAGGGACTGATCACCGTCCACAACGCCCTGGTCGGCGCCGGCCTTCGGGACCGGATCAAAATCGGCGCCAGCGGCAAGGTGGCCACCGGAGCCGACATCGTCAAGCGCATGCTGCAGGGCGCCGACTTCACCAACGCGGCACGCGCCATGATGTTCGCCATCGGATGCATCCAGGCGCAGAGCTGCCACACCAACACCTGCCCCGCCGGTGTCGCCACACAAGACCCGCGCCGCGCACGCGCATTGGACGTCGACGACAAGTCGGCCCGGGTCCACCGCTTCCAGTCCGGCACGGTGAAGAGCGCACAGCAGATCATCGCCTCGCTGGGCGTGAGCGAACCCGCCGAACTGCGCCCGAGCATGCTGCGTCGGCGCGTGGACCCGGTCACCGTCCGCTCCTACGCGGAGCTCTACGACTGGCTGACCCCTGGCCAGTTGCTGATCGAGCCGCCCGAGTCCTGGGCAGCGGACTGGAAGGCCGCCGACCCCGACCGTTTCACTGTCTGACGGGCCTGTAGGCGGCACCGGGGGTGCCCTGTTGATGGCGGACGCTCCACACACCGTCTCCTGCAGCAGGGCCTTCCGGCTCGGTGTGGATTGCCACGTCCGCACCGGTGACCGGAAAGGCCCTCATGCCGCACCTCCGACCGGGGTCCGGGGGCGCCGACCCCTGTGCGGCGCCCCCGGCCGGGTGGCGCTACGGCAGGCGCTGCGCGTAGTCCTTGTCCTTGCCGGAGTCGTAGACCAGCTTGCTGTCGGCGTCGTAACCCTTGATGCGCGGGGCCACCGTGACCTGCTGGTTCAGGACACCGGAGGCGACGAACCAGCCGTGGTCCAGGGCGGCCTGGCTGGTGGCGCCGCCGTAGGAGACGGTCACCCGGGCCACTGACGGCTTGACGGTGCCCATGACACCCCATCGGAACGGCAGCTTCCAGTTGCCGCGGTCGAGGGCCGACTGCTGGTAGAGCTTGCCGCCGTTGATGTCGGCCATCACGGGGCCGGCACCCGGCACATCGTCGGAGCCTACGCTGGCGCCGAGGCCGCTTGCCTCGCCGCCCTTCACGTTGCAGATCAGTCTGGTCTGCTTCGGTTGCTCCTTCACCGCGACGACGTACATGCCGTCGCCGGGCGCGTTGGAGTCGCCGGTGCTGTTCATCGCCAGGATGATCCGGTAGTCCTCTGCAGCGCCCAAGTCCGTGCGGAAGTTGGACGGGCGGTGTGTCTGGTGCGACTGGTCGTATGCGAGGCACTTCTTCAGCCCGTCGGCGGCCTGCCCGAAGGTGATCCCGTCGAGGAGCTGGTCCTCCGTGGCCGGCCGCGCGGGCCCCGCCGGCGACGCGGCCGGCGTCGGTGTCGCCGACGCCCGCGGTGTGGCGCTGACCTGTGGTGTCGCTGCCACCGTGTTCCCGCCCGCATCCCCGTCGGCCAGCGCGTACGCCCCCACGGGCATCGCCGCCAGCGTCACCAGGGCCGCCCCGGCCGCCGCCACCCGGCGTCGCCGCTCGACCGTGCCCCGGCGGCGGATCGCCGGATACGGCACCGGCGCGGGCCGGATGGTGTTCGCGTCCTCGGCAAGCAGCTCGCGCAGGTGCTCCTCGAAGTCCCCGCCGGTTCCCGTCCCCTGCTGCTTCTTCTCCTCGTTCACTTGCCGGCTCCCTGCCCGGACGGCACTCGGCTGCGGACAGGTTCGTCCACGACCTGTGCGAGCCCCGGATGGTTACGCAATTTCGCCAGCGCCTTGGACGCCTGGCTCTTGACCGTGCCGGGCGAGCAACCGAGCATCTCTGCGACCTCGGCCTCGGACAGGTCCTCCCAGTAGCGCATGACGATCACCGCCCGCTGCTTCGGCGGCAGTCCGGCCAGCGCCGCGAGCAGGGCGCTGCGCTCATCGGCCCATGAGACGGCCTCGTCCTGCCCGGCCGCCTCCGGCGGCGCCGCGGTCAGAGCCTCCGCAACCCGCCGCTTGCGGAACCGGTCGCTGTTGCAGTTGACCAGTATCCGCCGGACGTACGCCTCCGGACTGTCGCTGCGTGAAACGCGCCGCCATGAGCGGTACGCCTTGGCCAGCGCCGTCTGAGTCAGGTCTTCTGCGTGGTGTACGTCGCCTGTGAGCAGATACGCGGTCCGTACGAGATGGGACCACCGCGCTCTGACGAATTCCTGGAACTCGGCCTCTTGTTTGGCCTGCATCAAGCACCCTCCCTCGCCCTCCAGACCACAGTTCCGGCGGATTCGGTTGCCCGGGATCCGAGGGCCGCGCTCAGGGAGCGACGAGGAGTCCGCCGCGGAGGGCTACGAGGTGGGCGCGGGACCCGGTACGGGTGGTACGTGGGCAGGTGTCCGCTCCGGCTGCTGTGACCCGGGTGTGGCGGGGGCGAAGAGCCAGCCGGTGGAGGGGCGGGTCAGCGGGCGGACCAGGCGGCGTACCGGTGGGGAGCCGAGCACCATGGTCAGCAGGATCGCGCACAGCACCAGGCCGGCGATCTCGGCCGGGGTGTTCACCCGTGATATCCAGCCCTGTTCCCGGATGGGCAGGATGACCAGCGGGTGCAGGAGGTAGATCGTGAACCCGCCGGCGCCCAGCGTGGTGATCAGCGGAAGCCGCCGCCGGGGCATCAGGCGCAGCAGGCAGAGCACCAGGGCCGCGGCCGAGGCCAGCACCAGCAGCCGGATGATCCAGGCCCACTCCAGGCTCAGGGGGTCGCCGGCGGAGTAAGGGTGGCGCATGGAGAGCCAGTTGCCCTTGATGTCCCGGTGCCACAGCCATCCCACGACGCAGGAGGCGAGGACCCCGGCGGCGGCCACGAACAGGCTCCAGCGGCTGGTGAACCAGGAGTTCAGGAAGCCCTGGCCGATCCGCCAGCCGAGGTAGAACAGCGGAAGGTAGACGAGTGTGCGGCTCGCCGAGAACTCCAGCCCGAACTCCTCGATGTACCCCACGGCGAGGGCAATGACGGTGGTGACGAGCAGTGGGTGACGCAGTTGGACCACCAGCGGCAGCAGCAGTCGCCAGAAGAAGAGGGACATCAGGAACCACAGGGTCCAGGGCAGTTGGACGACGTACACCACGAACTCGTCGCCCAGCCAGTACTTCTCCAGCGAGTAGAGCAAGCTGAACGCGAGGGCGGGCAGCACGATGCTCTGGAGCAAGGTGCGCAGGGAACGGGGGCCGAGCGGTCCCGCGTTGCTGAAGACACCGGCCAACATGACGAAGGCAGGAACCCGGAAGGCCCAGCTGGCGATGTGGAAGGAGTGCAGCACGTCCTCTCGCGCCATGATGCTGCCGACGGTGTGCAGAATCACGATCAGCGTGGCGGAGAGGAACCGGGTGTTGTCCCACCACGGATTCCTGGCCCGGTCCGTCCCGCCGGCACGGTCGGTGGAGACAGCGGTGGCAGGTCTCGGGAGTGGCTTGTCCATCGCGGCGGCGGGCTCCTGTCAGCGGCTCGGCAGGGGAAGGGGGCCGCCGTACCGGTGCTCGACTCGACGGGGCCGGGCACACCGTGACGATCTCCGAGAAGGGCTCGGTTGCCGTTGCTGGTTCACACGGTGAACTTCACAAGTACATCGGGAGCTCCGACGCACCTCCCGCCGGCGTCCCTGCCACACTGCCCGGTCGCAGATCCGACGGCGGTGCGAGACCACGCCGGCAGCAGTTCCCTCGACGGCCATCAGCGTTTGCTTGGCCCAGAAGGCATGAGGGCGGCTCAGGTGACGTCCAGCCGGCCCGGACGAAGCGCTCGGTGACGGATGAGGTGTCTCGGCAGCCGTGCAGGATGCCGTTCGCGTTGTTGCCGGTCTCGGTCCATTCGGCGTCGAGCGCGTCGCCTTTCTCGGAGATGTCCACCCTCGTGGTCGTGCTCAGCCGCCGCTGCCGTACGGGCGGGTGAGGATCTCCATCGCGTGGCCCACCGGGTCCTGGAAGTACAGGCCGCGGCCTCCGTCGCGGTGGTTGATCTCGCCGGGGTGTTCCAGGAGCGGGTCGGCGTAGTACGTCACGTGGGCCTGCTGGATTCGGTCGAATGCCTCGTCGAAGTCCTCGTCGGACACGAGGAAGGCGTAGTGCTGGGAGGCGATCGGTCCCTCCGGGTCGGCCATGTAGTCGAGGGTGACGCCGTTGCCGGTGGCGACGGGGACGAACGGGCCCCAGGGTGCGCCGACCTCCAGGCCCAGGATGTCCGCGAGGAACTCGGCGGACTCCTGCTTGTTCCGGGCGTGGACGATGGTGTGGTTCAGCTCCACGTTCATGGTGTGCCTCCCTGCGGCACCTCTTACCGGCGCCTCCGTGCCCCACCAAACCGATGTCCGGCACGCGGTGCCGTAATTCCGACCCTAGCCGGGGCGGTCCGCGGACGGTAGCCGGATCCGTATCCCTCGATTCGTCACCCGAATCGCGGGCGGACGGGGACGTTACGCGACCAGTCGTATCCCTGCGCTTCCACAGGGTCACCGGTCCCAGAGTCGCCGCAATCCGGTCTCCAACAGCGCGAACGCCTGTTCCGCGTCCGCCACCGCGCCCGCGTGGCGTGCGTCGGCCGGTTCTCCGTGAGCCAGGCGGGAGGCGTTGTCCTGGGCCAGTAGGCCTTGGACCGCGACGATCTGGGTGGCGGCCAACCTCGCCGTGAGTTCGGGGGTGTCCGCCGTTTCCTCCAGCGCCTGGGCCAGTGCGCGTTCGGCGCCGGTGTGGAACTGATCCATCCGGGCCACCAGTGAGGGCGCGTCCAGGATCATGCGGGTGAGGCGCAGGACCTGGGGATGGTCGTTGAGTCCGGTGATCGGGTCCCGTTCGTGCAGCCCCTTGAGGAAGTGGTCGCGCAGTGCGGTCAGCGGGGCGGTGCGGGGTGGGCGAGCCCGTACGACGCGTGCGGCTTCGGTCTCGTGGTCGGCGAGGCGGTGCACCACGAGGTCTTCCTTGGTGGGGAAGTAGGCGAAGAGCGTGCGTTTGGAGACCTCGGCCGCCTCGGCCACCTGAGCCACCGAGACCTGGTTGAAGCCGTGTTCGAGGAACAGCGCGATCGCCGCGTCGGAGATCGCCGCGCGGGTCCGTTGCTTCTTTCGTTCGCGTAGTCCTGGCTTGCCGTCCACGGCGCCCATCCTAGCGGCTTGCTTCCCCGAGGATATTTCTGCACCTGGTATACATTTACTCCGAGGGAAGGAATGGGAGGAACAAGAGTGTTGGACGAGATCGATACCGAAACCGAGATCGACACCGAGGTCGCCGTCGTGGGTGCCGGTCCGACCGGGCTGATGCTGGCGTGCGAGCTGACGCTGGCAGGGGTCGAGACCCTGGTCCTGGAGAAGCTGCCCCGGCGTGCCGAGCAGATCAAGGGCGGCGGGATCCAGCCCCGTACCGCCGAGTTGCTGGAGTCGCGCGGGCTGCTGGAACCGTTGCTGCGCAAGGCCGCGTCCCATGAGCCGGTCGGCGGGCACTTCGCCGCCCTGCCCGTGCCCCTGGACTGCACCCCCTGGCAGACCAGGCACCCTTTTCCGATCGCGATTCCTCAGTGGGGGGTCGAGGAGGTGCTCGAAGAGCGCGCGCTCGCTGCCGGTGCGCGGGTTCTGCGCGGCGCTGCCGTCTCAGAGGTCGAGTCGGGCGACGACGGTGTGGTGGTGGTGACGCCGGACGGTCTGCGGGTGCGGGCACGCTACCTGGCGGCATGCGACGGCGGGCACAGTACGGTGCGGAAACTGCTGGGGCTGCCGTTCCCCGGTAGGCCCGGGACCCACCGGGCGGTGCTGGCCGACATCCGCCTGTCCGCCGTGTCGTCGCTGGTGCCGCGGCAGATCGGGCACATGAGCACCATGACCCGAAGCGCGGGGGGTTACTGGGCCATGCTGGTGCCTCTCGGCGGCGACCGGTACCGGTTGACCTTCGGGCGCGCGGACCAGGCGGGCGCCGACGCGGACACCGACGCAGGCATCGACGGCGACACCCCCGTCACTCACGAGGCGATCGCCGTCGCGCTCCAGGCCGTGTACGGGCAGGAGACCGTCCTCGGCGCCGTGGACAACTCCTCGCAGTTCAGCGACGCCACCCGGCAACTGGAGCAGTACCGGTCGGGTCGCGTCCTGTTCGCGGGCGACGCGGCGCACATCCACCCGCCGCTCGGCGGTCAGGGTCTCAATCTCGGTGTCCAGGACGCGTTCAATCTCGGCTGGAAACTGGCCGCGACCGTCCAGGGCCGGGCGCCGAGCGGCCTCCTGGACAGCTACCACACCGAACGGCATCCCGTCGGAGCCCAGGTCCTGCACCACACGTCGGCGCAGCGTGTCCTGGCGGATCCGAAGCCGTGCGAGGACGTGGCCGCCCTGCGCGACATCTTCGTCGACCTGCTGCGCCTGCCCGACACCAACCGCCACCTCGCGGGACTGATGTCCGGCCTCTCGCTGCGCTACCCGCTGTCCGGCGATCATCCGCTCACCGGACAGCGCGTGCCGGACGCCGGCCTGGTCACCGAAGCCGGCCCCACCCGGCTGTCGACGCTGTTCGCGTCGGGGCACGCCGTCCTGCTCGACCTGGCCGGAGCCGTCCCGGCCGGCCTCCGGCTCCCGCCGCGAGTCGACCTCGTCCGCGCCACCTGCCCCGACGGTCTGGGCGCTGCCGCCCTGCTCATCCGTCCCGACGGCTACGTCTGCTGGGCCGTGGACAACTCCGCCGACCACGGCGATGCGCTGCTCGCCGCCATCGCCGGGAGCCTGGCGAAGATGCCTTGAGCGAACTGAGGGGACTGAGTGGACTGAGTCGACTGAGTGAACTCACGAGCTCGCGTCGCTCATCCCTCCTGCTTCGCCGTGCACGGCCTTGCGGACTGCGGGCTCGCCTGGTCAGAGGAGCCCCAGGTCGCCGAGTTCCTTGTGCAGGTCGGCTCGCGGGTTGTCGGCTTGTACCGGGAGGTCGCCGCGGGTGGTTGTCCCGGTGCCGCCGTCGGGGCGGCCGGTTCCGGTGGGCCGTGCGCGCCGGTCCCGGAGGAGCCAGGCTCCGGCCACGCCGCCGATCAGGCCTCCGAGGTGTCCGAGCCAGCTCACCCCGGGTGTCCCGGGCACGGCGACGGTGAGCATGTAGGCGAAGGAGGCCGCCATGACGATGCCGATCAGCGTGTCGATCAGGTGCCGGTCGAAGAGGCCGCGGACCACGACGTAGCCGAAGTAGCCGAAGATCAGGCCGCTTGCGCCCACGGTCTCCACGCCGCCCCGTTCGAAGAACCAGACGGTGAGTCCGCTCGTCACCGCGACGAGCAGGCTCAGTCCCAGGAAGCGGACCACGCCCCGGTAGGCGGCGAGGAAGCCGAAGATGAACAGCGGTCCGGAGTTGCTTTCGATGTGCGCCCAACTCCAGTGCAAGAAAGGCGCGGTGATGATGTCGGGCAGCGTGCCGAGGTCGCCGGACGCCACCCCGAACTGCCGTGAGAGGGCGTAGCCGCCGGTGTAGTTGGCCAGTTGCACCAGCCAGACCACCACGAGGAACCCGAACATCGTGAAGAACGCCTTCCGCGCCTCCGCGATCATCTGCTCCGGACCCACCGGCCCGGCCCCCGCCCCGGCCCGCTCCTGATCCGACCTGCCCATGGCACGCTCCCCTCCCCCTGCGGATCCGTGTCCGCGCCACCACGGACTTCCAGTATTCCCGGCGGCGGGCGTGCGGGCGGCGCGCGGCGCGTGCTTTTGGTCGCGTCACCACAGTCCGGGACGTGGGCGGGGTTCGCCGGCGATGGTTTCCAGTTGGGCTGCCAGGGAGAGCAGTGTCGCCTCGTCGCCGTAGCGGGCGCCGAGCATCACCCCGATGGGGAGGCCGTCCGTGTTCCAGTGGAGCGGAAGCGAGATCGCGGGCAGACCCGTGATGTTGTAGAGCGGTGTGTAGGGCATGAACGCCGCCATGGCGTCGAAGTCGGCGGCGGGGTCCTTGCCGTAGAACTCTCCCGTCAGGGCGGGCGGCCGCGCCAGCGTCGGGGTGAGGACCACGTCGTACGAGGCGAAGAAGACGTCCGCGAAGAGCTGTCCGAGGCCGCGGAAGGTCGCCAGTCCCGCCGCGAACTCCAGCCCGGTCACCTGCCGTCCCTTCGCCCGCAGATGGCGGGTGAACGGGGTCAGGAGCGGCTCGTCCTCCTCGTCGACCTGCCGGCCGGCGGCGGCCACCGCCCAGACCCGCTGGAACGCCTCGACGACGTCCGGGTCCGGCGGCATCTCCAGTTCGTCCACCTGGTGACCGGCGCCTTCGAGGAGTTGGACCGTCTTGCGGTACGCCGCCTCGCAGTCCGGATGCACCACGGCGTCCGGGACCATCGGGCCGGGGAGCCCGGCAACCCTCAGGCGTGCGGGCTCCCTGTCCACGCAGGCCCGGAAGGTCTCTCCCGCGGGCAGGGGCGGCGCCGTGTAGACGTCGCCCGGCATCGGCCCGGCCATCGCGTCCAGCAGCATCGCAGCGTCCGCGACGGTCCTCGCGAGGGGCCCGTGCACCGACAGGCCTGTCACGTCATGGTCGACGGGACCGTTGCTGACCCGTCCGCGGCTGGGTTTGAGGCCGACCAGTCCGCAGGCCGAGGCGGGGATGCGGATGGACCCGCCGGCGTCGGTGCCGTGCCCGAGGGCGGAGAGGCCCGCGGCCACCGCGGCCGCCGAACCGCCGCTCGAACCGCCGGGAGAACGGTCCAGGTCCCATGGGTTGCGGGTGGGCGGGCCCAGCTTGTTCTCGGTGTAGCAGGGCAGCGCGAACTCGGGGGTGTTGGTCTTGCCCAGCAGCACCGTGCCCGCCTGGCGCAGGCGGGTGACCACATGGTCGTCCATGTCGGCGACCTGGTCGGTGAACGCCGCCGAGCCCAGGGTCCAGCGCACGTCCTCGACCTGGACCAGGTCCTTGACGGCGATCGTCACACCGTGCAGGGGAGGCAGCACGGCGCCCGTCCGGGACGCGGCAGCCACTTCCTTCTCGGCCTGCCGGGCCCGGTCGAGCGCCTGCTCCGCCATGACGGTGGTGAAGGCCCCGACACTCGGGTTCAGAGCGTCGACGCGCTCCAGGTAGTGCGCGGTGAACTCGACGGGCGACACAGCTCCCGCCTGGATCGCCGCGGCCTGTTCGGCCGCGGTCAGCTCGTGCAACTCGGACACTGCTCAGCTCTCCTTGGCTGTCTGCCGCGAGCCGCGGCCGCCCTGTTCCCGGGCCCGCCGCCGGGCCGACAACCGGGCGGCGAGTTCCCGCTCGGACCGGCCGCTGCCCGCGGCCAGCCCGGCGCGGATCACGCGCAGACAGGCGTCGAGATCGTCGGGAACGGGGGCCACGAACGGCTTCGCGTTGACCTCTTGCGTGTAACTCGGCCACATGAGTTCCGTGGGAGGCAGCCGCGGCTCGGTGTTCTCGATCACCACCGGGTCGAAGCCGATGAGCCGGAAGTGCCGCAGGGCTCCGTGCTCCTTGGAGTCCCCCAGCAGCAGCCGGAACTCGTCGCCTCCGGCCAGGACGGCGCTGCCCAGACCGAGGATGAGGTGCCAGGGCACCCGCCACCGCTGCTCGCCCCGGTTCATGTCCACGTCGCGTACGAAGCGCTTGATCTCGTAGACCTGGTGGCTGGAGAGGTCCGGGGCGGCGAACCGGGACACCAGGTCGACGTGGTGTGCGGACTCGGACGGGAACCGGCTGCGGCGCGGTGAGTCCAGCGGCATCGACTTCTCGTCCAGGGAGCAGACGAGGCCGATGTAGCCGACGATGCGTCCGCCGGCCGCGTCGAGGGTCACGGTGTGCAGGTTCTCGACCGTGTGCGGTTTGGTGGCCGGCTCGTGGAACAGGGCTTCCTGGTAGACGAGTTCGTCGGAGATCAGCCCGAGCTTGAGGTACTGGGCCAGCCGGAAGCCGAGAATGCCGTTCATATAGCGGGCGGGCACCTGGCTCTCGCGCATGGTGACGGTGAGCAGGCCGTCTCCGGTGTCGCCGGAGAGGTACAGCGGCGGGCCGTCGAGGGCCTGCGGCAGCCGGCCGAAACTGAGGCGGCTGTGCAGGCCGACGATGTCGTCGGTGAAGCGCCGTATCTCGGGGCTGAACGGGCAGGTGCCGCCGGCGCGTTCGTCCGCCGGCCGCTGCCTCGTCCGCTCCTCGGCCGTGGTCACAGCTCGTCCTCCTCCCGATACAGGCTGGCGGTGACGGTGAGGGCGAGGGCCTCCTGGGTGCCTTCGAAGATGCGGGTGCCGTAGGAGTCGCGCAGGATCTTCTCCGCGCCGTACTCCCGGCAGTAGCCGCGGGCGCCCATGAGGGAGACGGCGGCGCCGGCGGTCTCGATGGCGATCCGGTCGGCGAACAGCTTGGCGACCGCCGGCTCGTACTCGGGCGCCGGGAGCTCGTTGTCGACCTTGTTGGCGGCGCGCTGGTAGAGCAGGCGCGCCGCGTCGACGTTCGCGGACATCTCGGCGAGCTTGCCGGCGCTGAACTGGTGCTCGTGCAGCAGCTTGCCGCCCTGCACGCGCTTGCCGCACCAGTCGACGGCGTGCTCGAGGGCGCTGCGTGCGATGCCGGTGGAGATCGCGGCGACGGAGGAGCGGGCCATGTTGCCCTGCGCGACGTCGATCTCGGCGCCGGTGCCCTCGCCGCCGATCATGTACTCGACCGGGACGCGTACGTCGTCGAAGTGCAGGGTGGTGCCGAGACATGCCCGGTAGCCCATCTTGTCGGCGACCTCGCCGCGGGTGACGCCGGGTTCGTCGAGGGGCACGATGAAGCAGGTCAGGCCGGTGGCGCCGGGCCGGCCCACCATGTTGGCGAAGATCGAGGCGAAGGCGGCGACCTTGCCGTTGGTGCAGAACTTCTTGTGGCCGTTGATGACGTAGAAGTCGCCGTCCCGGCGGGCGGTGGTGGCCATGCGCGCGTGGACGAAGTTCTCCGGGATCACCAGGTCGGACCCGGCTTCCTCCTCGGCGATGCCGTTGGCCGCGAGGACGGCCTCGTCCCCGGCGAACAGGGGCAGGAAGCGGGCCTGGAGGCGCGGGTCGCCGGAGAGCAGGATGGGGGTCTGTCCGAGCATGGTGGCCCCGAAGATCAGGGCCACGGCCGGGCAGGCCGCCGCGAGTTCCTCCATGGCGACGGCCACGCCGAGCACGCCGACGCCGAGGCCGCCGTACTCCTTGGGCATCAGGGCCCGGGTGAGGCCGAGTTCGTGGCCCTTCTGCACGATGTCCCAGTCGAAGTCGGCGGCGTCCGCGAGGTCGAGTTCCAGGGCCCGGGGGGCGAGTTCGTCGCGCGCGTACTCCCTGACCTGCTGCTGGAAGCGCCGGACCTCGGCGGGCAGGACGTCGAAGTTCAGGTCGGGGCCCGCGATGGCGGTGGTCATGGTGTTCGGTCTCCTGGCTGGGTGTAGGGGTGGACGGGGTCAGGCGCCGATGCCGTAGGCGGCGGCGATCTCGGGGTAGCGGTCGAACGCGGGCCGCAGGATCGGCACCAGCTCCAGGACCTTGGCGACCTTGCCGCGGATGCGGACCTTCCCGGTGGCCACGGCGGCGGGCATCATCAGCTTGCCGAGCCACAGGGCGTGGGCGGTGTCGCAGGACATCTTGATCGTGACGGTCGCCTCGTCCGGGGCGGCGTCGCCCACGGCGACCTCGTCCGCGGAGACGAACACCGTGCACTCCGGCTTGGTGTGGATCAGCCGCACGGAGAGGTCGCTCTCGCGCAGCTTGGAGGTGAACTCCTCGTCGGCGGCGAGGATGGTGAACAGCTCACCGAAGACCTTGGCGGCGGTCTCCTCGTTCGGGAATGCGGGCATGGCGAAGCCTCCGGATGTGGTGGTGGATGTCTCGTGTGGGAGGGCGGCCGCGGTCAGCGGCCGGCGGCGGTGCGTCCTGCGGTCACTTCCGGCCGGCGAGCGAGCGCAGGTCGGCGAGCAGGGAAGCGGCCTGGAGCGGCCACTTCAGGCGTGTGAGCAGCCGGGTCGAGGTGGGACGCACGCTCTGGTGGACGTCGACGTAGATGTGGGTGCGCACGGGGTGGTTGTTGAGGAGCTGGGCCACGGCGTGGGCGCTGATGGCGCCGAACATCATGGCGGAGTGGACGACCTGCGGGAACGC
Source organism: Streptomyces sp. NPDC093064 (assembly GCF_044754605.1). Lineage (NCBI taxonomy): Bacteria > Bacillati > Actinomycetota > Actinomycetes > Kitasatosporales > Streptomycetaceae > Streptomyces > Streptomyces sp. NPDC093064. The sequence continues at coordinate 629,289 of NZ_JBIVPK010000001.1, read as the reverse complement.
GAAGTCGGGGTTGCGGAGGTTGGCCCGGGCGGTCTGGAGCATCTCGCCGGGGACGAAACGCACCGGCAGCAGGCGGCGCAGCAGTTCCCATGTGCCGAGCCGGTCGAGATCGGTGGGGACGAGCGCGCCGTCGAGGACGCGTCGCAGCGTGCGGTAGTCGTAGCAGCGCACGTACTGGGCGCCTGCCATGTCCCAGCCGGTGACCAGCGGGAGGCGGCGTTCGGCGACCTGGTGGTGCAGTTGGAGTTTGGCGCGCCAGCCGCTCATGGTCGTGACGTCGACGCCGTCGACGACCGCCTCGCAGCCGGCCGTGAGTTTTCCGACGTTGTCCGCGGTGACGCCTTCGGGGAAGACGAGCACCTCGGCGTGCGGGTTGATCGCGCGGATGTGTTCCGCGGCGACCTCGGCCTTGTTGCGGCCGAGGTCGGCCACGGTGGCGTTCTGCCGGTTGAGGTTGTTGAGCTCGTAGGTGCCGGGGTCGGCCAGCACGAAGCGCTGCACGCCGAGGCGGGCCAGCGGTTCGATCGCGGAGCCGCCGATGGATCCGCAGCCGGCGACGAGCACGGTGGCCCGGCGCAGGACGTCCTGATCGGCGGCGGGGACGACCCCGGTGTTGCGGATGGTGAACTCGTCGTAGAACTGCGCGCCCGTCATGTCCGACGCGTCGGCGGCGATGCCATGGGCGGGTGCCGTCATTCGGCGCTCCTGGTCAGTGGATGGTGGTGGATGAAGGATTCGTTCGGGGGCGTCGGTTCGGGGGCGTCGTACGGTTCACTGCCCGCTCTTCGCCGGTGTCTCCAGGCCGTCGGCGGCCGGGGCCGGGCTCGTCCCGGGCAGGCGTCCGGGCAGCCAGCGCAGGACGGCCAGCGCGGCGACCAGGAGCAGGGCGGCGGCGACGTACACGGTGAGGTGCATCGCCGAGATGTACGCCTCCTGTGCGCGGGAGACGAGGCCCGGGACCTGGTCCTTGATCGGACCGATGACGGACGGGTCCTGCCGCGCCTTGGCCAGTGCGCCGAGTGTGCCGCCGAGTGAGTCGCCGGCCTCCTCGCGCAGGCCGGGGGGCAGGATGCCGGCCGCGCCGCCCAGTTCGTCGCGGTACTTCAGGGAGAGGACCGAGCCGAGGACGGCGACGCCGAGGGCCGCGCCCACCTGGCGGAGCGTGTTGTTGACCGCGGCGCCGACGGCCGACTTGTCGGCGGGGACCACGGACATGATGGCCGTCGTGGTGGTGCCCATCACCAGGCCCAGGCCGAGCCCGGACAGGCCGAGGGCGAGCTCCAGCTGCCACAGCGCGCTGTCCTTCTCGATCACGCCCAGCCAGAGGAAGGACAGCGTCATGAGGACCAGGCCGGAGGCGACGACCGCCTTCGGCCCGTAGGTGCGGGCCAGCGAGCCGCTCAGGGTGGCGGTGACGATCGTGCCCACCGCCACCGGCAGCAGTACCAGGCCGAGTTCGAGCGGGGTGAGGCCGCGGACGCCCTGCACGTAGAACACGAGCAGGAAGGTGCCGCCGGTGAGCGCGAAGAACGCGAGCGCGATACCCGCCGTTCCTGCGGCGAAGGCCGGCTTGCGCAGCAGGCTCACGTCGAGGGCGGGAGCGGTGGCCCGCCGCTCCACCGCCACCAGCAGGGCGAGCAGCACGAGCCCCGCGCCGATGGCGCCGCCCGCTTGCGGGCTCAGCCACTCGTCGGTCTCACCGCCTCGGATGACGCCGTAGACGAGTACGGCCGTGCCCAGGATGGACAGCACCACGCCGGTCATGTCGAGCCTGGGCCGGTTGCCGGCGCGGGACTCGGGGACGTAGCGGAGCATGAGCGCGGCGCAGATCACCACGACCGGCACGTTGATGAGGAAGACGGAACCCCACCAGTAGTGCTCGAGGAGGAAGCCTCCGACGATGGGGCCGAGGGCGATGGACAGGCCGCCGATCGCGGACCAGATGCCGATGGCCTTTCCGCGCTGCTCGGGAGTGGACGTGTCGTTGATGACGGCGAGGGTGGCGGGGGGTACCACGGCGCCGCCCAGGCCCATGACGGCACGCCAGAGGACGAGTTGGTCGGGGCTGGTCGCGAAGGCGGAGAGCGCGGACGCGACTCCGAACACCAGCATGCCGACGAGGAGGACGCGGCGGCGCCCGAAGGAGTCGGCGAGGACGCCGGCGGAGAACATCAGGGCGGCGTAGACGAGGATGTACGAGTCCACCGACCACTGGAGTTCCGAGTTGGTGGCGTTCAGGTCCTGCTGGATGGTCTGCAGGGCCACGTTGAGGATGGTGTTGTCCATCATCACAACGAGGAAGCAGCAGCCCAGAACCGCCATCATGATGCCGCGGTGCCGTGTTCTGCCGGTGACGGCACCGGTGGGGGCAGCGTTCACTTCGTCCTCTTCCGTCTCATGGGCATGGCCGGCATGCCCTGGGTGTCAGAGCGGCTCGTGCACGCGTGACCCGGGCGGACGTGATCCGCGCGAAGCACGGATGTCCGTCACCGCGAAGCACCGCCGCAGCCATCTGTCTCGTCCGTCGTGCCGGGGCACGAATCCGGTCCGGCCGTGCACGGCCACCCGGTTGTCCACGATGAGTAGGTCTCCCGGCTCCATGGCCACGCCGATCAGGGCCTGGAGCAGGTGGTCCCGCAGAAGGTTCAGGGCACGGGTCCCGCGTTCGTCGAAGGACTCCATGGCGTGGAAGTCGACGCACATCTCCGGGTCGTCCCGCGGTCCGGAGAGCACGGGCATCAGTGCCGAGTAGCGGGAGACGCCGCCGCCGGTGAAGGAACTCGACAGCCGGATCCGGAAGAGCGGCCGGCGCAGCACCTCCACGGTTTCGGCGGGCAGGCCGGGCAGGACGGCCCGGATGCTGCCGGCGACGGTCAGCGCGCTGCCTTCGTGGTCCTGCCGCAGGCAGGACAGCCCGATGAAGGCGGGCTTGTGCGGGTGGAAGCCGTCTTCGGTGTGGAGTTCCAGCAGTCGGCTTCCGGTGTTCTCCTGCCGGGTCTCGGCCCCACGCACCGGGCAGACGTCCTGCACGAGTCGCCCGGCCTTCTCGTCCGCGTAGGCGATGACCGCCCCCAGACGGCTCATCACCATCAACTGGGCGACCGTGCTGATCGCGAGGTCGGTCCAGTCACCCGGGTGGGCGCCGTTCTCCGGCGTGGGCGGCAGCGGCTCGTCGACCGGCAGGCCCTTGAGCAGCAGTACGCCGCTGCCCGTTCCGTGCTCCCGGTACCGGACGAGACCGCCCGTGACCGCGGCGGGAAGGCGGCCGGCCTCCACCTCGACCGCCTCGATCAGGTCGGGGTGGTGCAGAGGCAGGTGGCCACGGCAGTCCGAGATCCGCCGGGCGAGGATCTCGATTTCCTTGGCCTCACCCGGAGCGAGTTCGACCGTGTCCGTCGCGAGATCGTCCGACGGGTCGATCGCGTGGAAGTCCGCCGCGTGTTTCATCGGTTCGGGTGAGCGAAATTCGTCGGCCGGCATTGAAGACCCCCCGAATGGCGTCTGAATGGTCAACAGGTCCAACGGGACCGAGTCAATCAGCGGTCCGGAATCCGCACAGTCCTCACCCGCCACCCTCCTGTGGGCCGGTTGAACGGGGTGCCCGATCGGCTACTCGTCGAGGAGTCCTTCGCTGACCGCCTTCGCCGCCGCGAGTGTGCGATTGGGGCTGTTGAGCTTGGCGAGCACATTCCCGACGTGGCGTTTCGCGCCGTGCTCGGTGATGTTCATACGGGTGGCTATCTGCCTGTTGCTCAGTCCCTCGACGAGCAGTTTCAGGGTCTGCTTCTCGCGCCGGGTCAGATACACCCGCTGCCGGGATATGCGGACGGCCGAGTGAGCCCGGGCGAGCAGCTCGCGGGCTAACTCGGGCGGCACCGGCACGTCGCCCGACTTCAGCCGCCGCAGCGCCTCTTCCAGGGCCGAGCTGGTCAGCGCCGCCTCCAGCATGAAGCCGTCGGCCACCTGGGCGGCGGCGGGGGACAGCGCCTCCCGCGCCGCGCTCGGAAGCAGGAGCATGAGCTTGGCGCCGCTGCGCTGCGCCAGGTCGTTGAGCCTGGCCAGTGTGTCGTCGTCCAGCAGGGCCGAGGCGATGACGACGTCGCAGTCCGTCGTCTGGAGGGACTTGAGTGCCACGTCCAGCGGGCCGTGGCCGTCCGCCTGGCGGGCCGAGGGAAGGGTGTCGAGCATGGAGCACAGACCGAGTCGCACCACATCGCTGTCGACCGCGACCAGCACGCGGAGCCGTCGATCGGCACCGGTGTCCGTGCCGGCGCGTTCCACTGTTGTCAATTCCGTTGTCACGCAATACCCCTGTGGTCATGGTCCAGGAACACACGCCGCTCGTTGTGCGCGGGCGGCGTACTGAGCCGGATTGAGCGGCAACGGGGCGCTGTTCGGACACCCGACGGCGCAAGGCCGTCCCCCGTGGGTGTCCGCCGCACGTGCTTCTCTTCCGAATGGCCGGTTTCCGGCGCTCGTCGCTATGAATCGATGGCGTTCACGGCATGCCGGCGTCTTTGGGGCATACCGAGTTCTGGCGCCGGGGCCCGGAATCCGTACCGTCGAAGAATCCGTGCGGCCTCGGGAGCGAGGATGCGGTGCGGGCATCGGCGCCGCACGTGGAGGGAAGTCCTGGACTTGCCGATACGGGTCGGCAGGTCGAACGTCTTCTCTCCGACCTCTCGCGCAGCCATGCCCCCGCCTGCCCCGCTCCCATGATGCTCAAAAGGTACCTACAACAGTTCGACGGACGAAAGCGTTCCATGTAATGCCTCGTCCCAGGGGCACACTTGAAGCCATGTCGTGAGCCCCGCACCGCGGGGGTCCGGTGCGGGGCCGCGCGGTCGTCCGCCGAGGGCTACTCCGCCCCGGAGGGGACGACCGCCCTTGGCTGCTCGGCGGCCGGGGCACCGCCGGATGGCCCCTCCTCGCTCAGGCCGATCCGCGCGTGCAGCCTGCGCAGCGGCCCGGGCGCCCACCAGGTGGCCCGGCCGGTCAGCCGCATCACCGCGGGAACGAGCAGGCTGCGGACCACCATCGCGTCCATGAGCACGGCCAGGGCGATCCCCAGTCCGAGCATCTTGGTGTTGGTGACGCGCGAGGCGCCGATCGCGACCATGACGACCGCGAGGATCGCCGCCGCGGCGGTGATGAGCCCGCCCGTGCGCTGCAGCCCGAAGACCACCGCGCTCTGGTGGTCCCCCGTGCGGTCGTACTCCTCTTTGATACGCGAAAGCAGGAAGACGCCGTAGTCCATCGAAAGCCCGAAGGCGACACAGAACATCAGCACGGGCAGTGTCGTCTCGATGTCCCCGGTGCTGGTGAAGCCGAGCAGGCCGGAGAGGTGCCCGTCCTGGAACACCCAGACGACGGCGCCGTACATGGCGGTCAGGCTCAGCGCGTTGAGCACCACCGCCTGGACCGGGACGAGGAGACTTCCGGTGAGCAGGAAGACCAGCACCAGGGTCACGGCCGCGATCATGCCGAGGGCCCACGGGAGCCGGTCCGCGATGACCGCCTTGGAGTCCACCAGCGCCGCCCCCGGCCCGGCGACCGACGTCGGAAAGGAGGCCGGTTCCGTGCGCACCGCACGCACCAGGTCCTGGCCGGCCGCGTCGCCCGCCGCTCCCTCGCGGAGCACCGTGACGTAGGCCGCGTCGCCGTCGGCCCGGGCCGTCTCGGCCGGCCCCGGCTCCTGTGTGAGCCTGCCCTGCGCGTATGCGCCCCGAGGGCCTTCCACCCTGACGACGCCGGGCAGTTCGGACAGCCGCCGGCTGTAGTCGGCCAGCGCCGAGGGCTGGGCGGCGGCCCCTTCGGCCAGCACCTCGACGGCGGCGCCGGGGCTTCCGGGGAACCCGTCGCGGATGTGCTGCTGGACGGTACGGGACTCGGCGCTCGCGGGCAGTTGCCGGTCATCGGCGTTGCCGAACCTCACGCTCAGGAACGGCAGGCCGAGGAGAACCAGCCCGGCGGTCGCGGCGATCGCGAAGACCGGGGCCCGCCGCATCACCAGCCGTGCCGCCCTGGCCCACCCGTCCTTCGCGGCGCCGCTCGCCGGGGAGCGGCGTCGCAGGACGCGGCGGAGGTCCCAGGCGTTGATCCGCTCCCCGAGCAGCACCAGCGCGGCAGGGAGGATCACCAGGGCGGCGATCGCCGCGAGTGCCACGACCGCGATGCCGGCGTACGCGAAGGACCTCAGGAAGTACTGCGGGAAGACCAGCATCGCGGCCAGGGAGACCGCGACCGTGAGCGCCGAGAAAAGGACCGTCCGCCCGGCGGTGCGCAGGGTGGTCCCCACAGCCGTCAGCGGTTCGGCTCCGCGGGACAGCTCCTCACGGAAGCGGCGGACGATGAACAGGGCGTAGTCGATGGCCAGTCCGAGACCGAGCGCGGTCGTGAGGTTCTGGGCGAAGACGGAGACGTCGGTGAACTCGGTGATGCCGCGCAGCACCGCGTTCGTACCGAGGATCGCCACCACGCCCACGCCGAGCGGCAGCAGTGCCGCGACCGCGCTGCCGAAGACCAGGACGAGCAGCAGCAGGGTGACCGGCAGGGCGATCAGCTCGGCGCGCAGCAGGTCCTCTTTGACCAGTTCCTGCATGTCGTGGCGGACCGCGACCGGACCGCCGAAGGAGACCTTCACCGGGCCGTGGCTGCCGCGGTATCCGGGGGCGATGCGGTCGAAGACCTTGGCGGCGTCGGTCTCGTCGCCTGCGATCCGTGCGGTGATCATGGCTTCGTGACCGTCCTGAGCCCGCAGGGCGGCCGCGCCGGTGGCCCAGTAGGAGACGACTCCCTCGACGGACTTCTCCCGCTCCAGCCGGTCGGCGAGCCGCCGCGCCTCGGCGGCGACGGCCGGGGTGTCCACGGTGGCCTCGCCGCTGTTCACCAGGAGGATCAGGTTCGGCTGGGAGGCGGGGAAGTGCTCCTCCAGGGCCTTGGCCGCGTAGGAGGACTCCGCGCCCGGATCCTGCCAGCCGCCGCTGCCCATGCGGTCGGCCACGCCGCTGCCCGCCACCACCGCCAGTGCCGTGACCAGCAAGGTCAGCAGGAGAGCGAGCCTGGGCCTGGCCGTGATCACCCGCCCCCACCCGGAGAGCCCATCGCCGGGGCGATTCACGTCTGTCATCGGGCAGGTTTCCCCTCTGAAGGACCAAAACACGAGCGACCACTCGCACCAGAAGAACACGGATAGAATGCGAGCACCTTCTCGTGTTTGTCAATCACATCCTGCGGCTTGGGGGTTACTCAGAGTGGAATCCGTTCCGGCGACTTCGGCAGCTCGGCGCAGGCAGGCGCGCGGCAAGCGCCGTATGGAGCAACTGCTCGACGCCGCGGCCCTCGTGTTCGGCGAGTGCGGCTACACCAGGGCCAGCACGAACGCCATCGCCCGCGAAGCAGGTGTCTCGCCGGGCACGCTGTACCAGTTCTTCCCCAACAAGGAAGCCATCGCGGTGCAGCTCGGCGAGCGGCTGATGCGGCAGATGCTGGAGGCACACGGCCAGGTCTTCACCGACGCCAACGTGTCCCTGCGGCTGGACGAGATGCTGGACGCGATCCTCGATCCGATCATCGAGTTCAACCTCAGGAATCCGGCGTTCCTCGCCCTGATCCACGGCTCCGACGCGCCGGGAGAGATCGCGTCCGACAAGGAGGTCCTCCACGCGATCCTGCAACGGCAGGTCGAGGAGACCGTGGCACTGCGCGCCCCCGACCTGCCCCACGACGAGTGCGTGCGCGTGGCGACCACGGCGTTCGCCGTCTTCCGGGCGGGGCTGTGCCTGGCGATGCAGTACCAGGAGCCCGAGAGGGCCGCCTACACAGTCGAGGTGAAGGCGGCCCTGGCCCGGTACCTGGCCCCGGTGATCGGCACGGAAGCCCGCGCGGTACGCCGCTGAGACAGCGGCGCAGGCGTCAGCGCAGCGGGTCGAACGGGGCCAGTTGCACGGGGCGTTCGCCGGTGACGATCGTCTCGGCGAGGAGGCGTCCGGTGGCCGGGCCCAGGGTGATGCCCCACATCCCGTGGCCGCCCGCGGCGAAGACCCGCGGGGAGCGGGTGGCGCCGATCAGGGGCAGGCCGTCGGTGGTGCACGGGCGGGAGCCGACCCACTCGTCCTGGCGGGCGTCCAGGTCGGCGCCGCGCAGCAGCGGGCGTGCGGCCTCGGCGATGGCGTGGACGCGGCGGGCGTCCAGGGGCGCCTCCGGCTTGCGGAACTCCATCATTCCGGCGACCCGCAGACGGTCGCCGAGCGGTGTGCAGGCGACGCGCTGGGCGGGGAAGTAGACGGGGCCGGACGGCACGTGCTCGACCAGGACGCTGAAGCTGTAGCCGCGGCCGGCCTGTACGAGGGAGCGCACGCCGAACTTCCGGGCGAGGCGGCCGAGCCAGGCGCCCGTGCCCAGGACCACCGCGTCGAAGCACTCGCCGTCTCCGCCGCCGACGACGACCGTGACACCGGCCGCCTCGTCCCGCACCTCGGTCACCTCCGTGCCCTCGTGGATCACCCCGCCCCGGGCACGGACCGCGTCGGCCAGGGCGTGCACGTAGTGTCCCGGGTCGATGTAGCGCTGGCCGTGCAGCCGGATCGCCGCGCCGATCTCGTCCGACAGGGACGGCTCGACCTCCCGGGCCTCGTTCCCGTCCAGGACGTCGAACTCCATGGTCTGGCCGGCGGAGTGGATCTGTTCGAGCTCCTCCAGCAGGACCTTGCGCTCCGCGGCCGTGCGGTACGCGGCGATGAAGGACTTGGCCTCAAGCGTCCGTGCCTCGACACCGCCCTCGGCCAGCGTGTCGAAGCTCGGCAGCGCCAGGCTGTTGATGGGTACGAGGGCACGCATCGACCGCAGCCACTGGGACGCGGTGCTGTTGCGGGCGAACCCGGCCAGGAACCTGAGCAGCTTCGGGTCGGCGCTCGGCGGGACGTAGACCGGGGAGGACGGGCTCAGTACCGCGCGCACCCCGTAGGTGAGGACCGCCGGTTCGGGCAGCGGCGTCGCCAGGCCGGGGGTGAGCCATCCGGCGTTGCCCCAGGACGATCCTGCGGCGACCCCCTCGCGGTCGTACACGGTGACGCCGACGCCCCGCTGCTGGAGGAACCAGGCGGTGGACAGTCCGACCATGCCCGCGCCGACGACGGCGACGCGGCTGGGGGCGGAGGGTGCGGGCGAGGGCGGGCGGACGGCCATGCGGAACCTCTTCATCCGGAGCGGTGTCCGGGGTGGTGACGCCTCCGGACGCCTCCGATGGTGATGCCGGTGGGCTCCGTTGTCTTTGTGGCGGGCGGACAACGAGGGCGGTGCCGATGATGCGGTGAGCACTATCCGCGTGGGACACAATGGGGCTCATGAGCAGTCCCCGATGCCGCGCTGCGGGGTGCCGGCCGTGATCACCGTGTCCGACCTCGTGGATTCCCTGGGTGCCGGGCTTCTGCGTACGGTCGTCCCGGCCGGGAACGCCGAGGTGCACGACGTCGCCCTGGCCGAGCCGGGTGACACCGCGGGCCAGCCGGGCGAACTCGTCCTGGGGGTGGGTGTGACCGACCGGTCCGGAGCCCTCGCCCTGCTGGAACGGACCGCCGCGGCAGGGGCCGCGGGCCTCGTGCTCAAGCGACCCGCCGCGCGCGACCCGCAGGTGACCCGCACGGCCCGGAGACTGGCGGGCCCCGCACTGGTCGAACTGCGACCGCACACCTCGTGGGCCCACGTCGTCTGGCTGCTGCGCGGTGTCATCGACCGGGCCTCCGCGCCCGCCGCCGGCGCGCTCGGCACCCCCGGTCCGCACAGCGACCTGTTCGCACTGGCCGACGCGGCGGCCGAGATCATCGACGCGCCCGTGACCGTGGAGGACGCGCAGTCCCGCGTCCTCGCCTACTCCGCGCGGCAGGACAGCACCGACCCGGCACGGGTCTCCACCATCGTGGGGCGGCGCGTCCCCGCGGAGACCCTGACGCATTTCCGGGCGAGCGGCGTCTTCCGCCGGCTGGCACGCTCCGGCGACCCCATCTGGACCCCCGCCGGGCCCGACGGCATCCTGCCCAGGCTGATCATCCCCGTGCGGGCCGGCGGCGAGTGGCTCGGCTCGATCTGGGCCGTGGTCACGTCGCCGGTCCCCCCGGAGCGCATCCGCGAGCTCGGCGACGTGGCCTCCGTCCTGGCCCTGCATCTGCTGCGGCTGCGCGCCGAGGCCGGCATCGCACGGCGGGTGTCGGCCGGGCAGCTGCGGGCCGCCCTGCGCGAAGGCGCCGTCCCGGACCAAGGACCGGGAGCGGCCGCCGCGCTGCCGGCCGGCCCCTGGCGGGTGGTGGCCTTCGGGTCGTCGCCCGGCGGTACGGAGGACGTCCGCAGGCAGCTCGACCTGTGGGAATCGGTCGCGCACCGGTTCGGCTGGCATCAGCCGCTGCTCGCCGACCTCGACGGGCTGCTGTTCGGCGTGGTCACCGACCGGGGGCGGGGCGGGCGGCGGGGCGCGTCCGGTGTCCGGGCCGACGCCGGCACCGTCGACTGGCTCCGGCACTTGCTGGCCGAAACACGCGCGCACGACCCCGGCCTGTACGCCGTGGCGGGCTGCCCCGCCCGCTCCCCCGACGAGCTGCCGCGCTCCACGGCGGAGGCCGTCGAACTCCACCGGCTGATCGGCGCCGGACGGCTCCCTCTCGCCCCTCTCGTTCACGGGACGGGGATCGTGCTGATGGAGGACGCCTGGGACGCCGTCGTCGTGGAGCGCGCCAGGGCCGCCGTCGGGACCGACACGTGGCGGCTCGGCGGGCCGCTCGCCGCGCTGCGCGCACACGACGAGGAACACGGCACGCCGTACCTCACCACCCTCGCGGCCTGGCTCGACCACTTCGGCGACCCGCAGAGCGCCGCACGGCACCTGCGGGTCCATCCCAATACGCTGCGCTACCGGCTGCGCAAGCTCGAAGAGGCGGTCCCGCTGGACCTCTCCTCACCCCGCCTGCGGCTGGCTCTGCGGCTCCAGCTCATGGCGATGGGCGAGCCTCCCGCGCACGGCGAGCAGCCTAGGCCGAACGATCCGCCGCCGAGGTGACCGCCGGCTCTCGGACGGCCCGGTTCGCGGCCTGGCGGCGGGGAACACGGAGAAGGTTTCGGCCGGAGCGGCCGCCGGTCACCGGTCACCGGTCACCGGTCACGGACCTTCGCCGGCCTGGGCCGTCCGACAACCCGCGGAGGAACCCGATGTGCCGTCTGTTCGGACTCAGCAGCGCGCCCCGGCGCACCCGCGCCACCTTCTGGCTGCTGGACGCCCCTGACAGTCTCAGCCGGCAGAGTCACCGTGATCCGGACGGCACCGGGCTGGGGTACTTCGACGCGGACGGCACCCCGCGGGTCGACAAGGCGCCGATCGCCGCCTACCGGGACCGCGCGTTCGCCGAGGACGCCCGGCAGGTGGAGTCCGCCACCTTCCTCGCCCATGTGCGGTTCGCGTCGACCGGCGGCCTGGACGCCCGCAACACGCACCCCTTCGAGCAGGAAGGGCGGCTGTTCGCGCACAACGGGGTCGTCGAGGACCTCGACGCGCTCGACGAGCATCTGGGCGAGGACCGGTCACTGGTCAGGGGCGACACCGACTCGGAGCGGTTCTTCGCCCTCGTCACCCGGGAGACCCGCGCACACGGCGGTGACGTCACCACCGGCATCGCGCGGGCCGCGCGCTGGATCGCCGAAAACCTGCCCCTCTACGCCCTCAACCTGGTCCTCGTCACCCCCGACCAGTTGTGGGCGCTGCGTTACCCCGGCACCCACGAGCTGTACGTCCTCGAGCGCGCGGCGGGCGGCCAGCACGGCACCCGGCACCTCGACCACAGCGGCAGTCACGGGCGGATGCGCGTCCACTCCGAGGCCCTGACCGGGCATCCGGCCGTCGTCGTCGCCAGCGAGCGCATGGACGACAACCCCCGCTGGCGCCTGCTGGAGGCGGGCGAGCTGCTCCACGTCGGCCCCGATCTGCGCACCGCCCGCCACCTCGTCCTGCCCGAGCCGCCGGCACACCCGCTCACCCTCGACGACCTGCGCCCCGACGCCGCCGCCTCGCAGAAGGCCGCCTAGGTCTCCCTCGGAGGCTCGTTCCTACGACGTGCTCCTGGCCTCCACGAGCCGGCGCTGCACGTCCAGTACGAGGCTCCGGAGGCGTCCGGGCCGTACGCCCTCGTAGTCCATCCACGCGTCGAGGCGGGGGCGCAGGTACCACACCATGAACAGCCCCTCGCGGCGCAGCACCGAGCGATTGATCGAGACCTCCGCCTGTACCTCTCGCCGGAGATCGTCGGTCCAGCCCTGCGCGCGGTCCGCCTCTTCCAGAGGAGCCTTGAGAGCGGCGACCGCCTCATCGAGGGCCACGAGCAAGGTGGCGTCGGGTCCCGCCGTCGTCACGTCAACTCCCTTTGGCGAGGGGCGCGATTGCCCAACCGAACTATTTCACAGGCCGGTTGACGCCCTGCTGTGACACTGCTGTGACGGGCGGAGTGGCCCGCCTCACAGCCGGAGTGCTCCAGGGCCTGGTGGGGTGGCCGGACACACGTCGTCGGGTACGTGTCGCGCGTCGTCGGACACGTGTGGCGCCCCTCGTGCAAGGAGGTGAAGGGCATGCTGCTCGTGGGTATCGCCGTCTTCCTCGTCTGTGCCGTCGGTGCGCTGTTCTCGCTGGCCGGGACGCTCGTGATGGCGCTGCCGGGACGGCCCCTGCCCTGGCCGGTGCACCTGATGCGCCGTGCCGCGTTGGCGGCCGGCCTCGCGGCCGCGGCCGTCCATTCACTGGGGTCCTTCGACATCGCGGTGTCCGAGCACGAGTTCGGCAACGGCGCGGACTCGGTACCGGCTCCGGCCTGTCGCGACGGCTTCGGCAGCGAGGTCCGCCGGCACCTCACCCACCATCAGTCCTCCTATCTGCCGCGGCGTTTCGACTGCTTCCTCGACGACGGCACCGTCTACCCGAGCAACCCTCACTACGGCTGGATGAACTGGGCGAGCCTGTCCCTCGCGCTGTCCGGGGTGCTGCTCGCCGTCGGCGCGCGCTATGCGGCCGATTTCCGGCGCGCCGCGGCCTGACGTTGTTCGTGGTCTTCGTGGGGCTTGCGGTCGCCTGGGGCGCGAGGCGCAGGGCGACCGTCCACCCCCGCCTGCCGAAGTAACGCTGATGGTTCCGGGCGGGAGCGTGGCGGGGCCCGGGAGTCGTATCCAGCTCCCGGGCCCCTGGGGATGCCACCCAGTTGCGCACGCCGGCGGTGCTCAAGAGTGCGGATCAGTCGTCAGGCCGTCGTGTTCTCAGCAACTCCTTCGGGTTCGGGGGGCACAACGCCGTGCTGGCGCTGCGGCGCGTGCGGTGACGCACGGCCGGTGACAGCCGGTGACGGGACGGGCCTCGTGCGGCGGGCGCCGGACGGGGCCCGTCCTCACGCGGTGCGCTTGCGGGAGGCCGTCTTCTTCGCCGGGGTCTTCTTCGTCGTGCTCTTGGCGGTCGACGCGGTCTTCTTCGCGGACCGCGACGACTGCGCCTTGGACGCGGACTTCTTCGCGGCGGCCGTCGTCTTCTTCGCCGCGGTCTTCTTCGCGGCGGGAGCCTGCTTCCCGGCGGTGGTCTTCTTGGCCGCGGCGCCGGCCCGCTTGCCACGCGGGAGATGCCTGACCTCGGCCTCCTCGGCCTCCTCCGCCGGCTCCCCGGCCTCCTCCCCCACTTCCTCGCCCCTGGACTGCTTGGCCGCCCGCACGCTCTTCTCCAGGGCGGCCATCAGGTCGAGGACCTTCCCGCCGGGGGCGGGCTCGGGGGCCTCGGGGGGCGCCTCGCCGGCGGCCTTGGCGGCGATGACCTCCTCCAGCGCCTCGCGGTACTCGTCGTGGAGGTCCTGGATGTCGACCTCGCCCAGGGTGTCCATGAGGGCGTCGGCGAGGTCCAGTTCCTTGTCGCGGACGGTGACGTCGACGTCCGGGGCCACGCCCTGGGGGACGCGGATCTCGTCGGGCCAGAGCAGGCCGTGCATGGCGATGACGTCGTCCACCACGCGGAGCATGCCCAGGCGCTCGCGGCCGCGCAGGGCGAACTTCGCGATCGCCACCTTCCGGCTGCGCTTGAGGGCCTCGCGCAGCAGGGTGTACGGCTTGGCGGCGGGGGCGCCGCTCGCGGCCAGGTAGTACGCGTTCTCCATCTGGAGCGGGTCGATCCGGTCGGCCGGGACGAAGGCCACGATGTCGATCGTCTTCGCGGTGGGCAGCGGCAGGTGGGCCAGGTCCTCGTCGGTGATCGGGATGATGGTGCCGTCCGCGTCCTCGTAGGCCTTGCCGATCTCCGCCTGGGTGACCTCGCGATCCTCCAGTTCGCACACCTTCCGGTAGCGGATGCGGCCGCCGTCCTCGGTGTGGATCTGACGGAAGGAGACGGTGTGGCTCTCGGTCGCGTTCACGAGCTTGATCGGGATGCTGACCAGGCCGAACGAGATGGCGCCGTTCCAAATGGATCGCACGTCCAGCACCTTCCGGATCGGATCAATTCGTCATAGTTTAAGGAGTTTCCATGGTTTTCTTATCGTATGGCGCCGATCACGGAGGTGGAGGGGCGACGGCTCGCGCTCAGCAACCTGGACAAGGTGCTGTATCCCGCGACCGGGTTCACCAAGGGGGAGGTGCTGCACTACTACGCGACGACCGCCGACGCGCTGCTGCCCCATCTGCGGGACCGGCCGATGTCCTTCCTGCGGTACCCGGACGGGCCGGACGGGCAGGTGTTCTTCGCCAAGAACGTGCCGCCGGGTACGCCCGGGTGGGTGACGACGGCCGAGGTGCCGAGGTCGGCGGGGGCGGCGCGGATGGTCCTCGTGCAGGATCTGCCGAGTCTGATGTGGGCGGCCAACCTGGTGACCGAGTTCCACACCCCGCAGTGGCTGGTCCAGGCGCCCGCGGAGGCCGACCGGCTGGTGTTCGACCTGGATCCGGGGGCACCGGCGAGTGTCGTGGACTGCTGCCGGGTGGCGTTGTGGCTGCGGGAGCGGCTGGCCGAGGACGGGATCGAGGCGCACGCGAAGACGTCCGGATCGAAGGGGCTGCATCTGCTGGCCGCGGTGCGGGGGGCGTCGAGCGCGCGGACGTCCGAGTACGCGAAGGGGCTCGCCGTGGAGGCGAAGCGTGCCATGCCGGATCTGGTGCTGCACCGGATGACGCGGAGTCTGCGCCCGGGGAAGGTGTTCGTCGACTGGAGTCAGAACGCGGCGCGGAAGACCACGGCGGCGCCCTACACACTGCGGGCGCGCCGGGAGCCGACGGTCTCGGCGCCGGTCACGTGGGAGGAGGTGGCGGGGTGCCGGACGCCGGGGCGGCTGGAGTTCCGGGCGCAGGACATCGTGCCCCGGCTGCGGGACCACGGTGACCTGCTGGCCCCGCTGCTGGACCCTGGGCGGGCGGCCGCGCTGCCGTGAGGTCACGCTGCCGCTGGGCCGCGCGGCTGTGAGGGAGGAACCCGGCCGTTCGGTTCACACCCACTCGGGGGAACCGGGTCATCCGGTCACACCCGCTCGGGGGAACCGGGTCATCCGGTCACGCCCTCTCGGCCCGGCCGACGGGTCACACCCGCTCCCACGTCCTGCGGTCCCGCGCCATCGCGTGGAGCGCTTCCACGTCCGCCGGTTTCAGCACGGCGCCCAGGCGGGTCAGGTTGCCCAGGTCGGCGGTTTCCAGGACGCGTACGCCCCTGGGCTGGGCGGTGACGCGGAGGGCGGCCGGGTCCGTCAGGGCCAGGATGGGGCGCACCTCCGCCGTCAGGGCGTAGGAGGCCCGGTCGGCCCGGCTGCGAAGGTCGCGCAGAAGGGGGGCGGGGTCGCGCCGTCCGAGGGCGACCATCGGATCGTCGATGCGGACGCGCTGCTTGCGCGCGTAGAGGGCGTGGACGGCGAAGAGGCCGCCGGGGCCGATGACCAGGTGGTGGATGCGGTCGCCGCCGGGCAGCGGGACCGAGTGGAGGGCGTGCCAGCCGGCGCCGTCGAGGTGGTCCAGAGCCTCGCCCACCGTCTGCTCGGCGGTCAGAGCGCGGCGGCGCGGGTCCGGGCGGAGGCGGTGGGCGGGGGCGGGCTCCCGGTCCAGCGCGATCAACAGCGCCTCGCCGGGGCGGTTGGGGGCCAGGTCGTCGTCCGGGTGCAGGCTCAGACGGGCGAGTTCGGCGGGGGTGGGCACAGGGGGCGGGCCCACCGCCACCGGACCCGTGAGGAAGGGGCCCAGGGCCTGGAGCACGTCCTCCTGCTCGCCCTCGCTGAGGAGGTTGACCCGGGCGGCCTCACGGTCGTACCAGGCGATGTTCCTGCCGTCGGGCCGGCAGACGTACAGCCGTTCCTGTCCGTGGCGCCAGGTCGGTATGACGCGCAGTCCGCGGTGTCCGCTCATGCACCATCACCCCCACGACCATGGGAACAGGCGGGGTGCTCCCGGGGCAAGAACTTGGCTACCGTGAGAGAGCCTGTCGTCGGACGCCCGACGCCGCCGGGCAGGCGGGAGCCCGAGGACGGGCTCCGGTTGGGAGGGGGAGTTGGGGAGGCGCCGTTGCGGACCCGCAGGAAGCAGCCCGACGTACCGGCTCCGGACAGCCCGTGGAGCGAGATCGTGCCCGGCCTGTGGATGGGCGGGCACGAGTTCAGGACGAGCTCCGGGGAACTGGAACTCGCCGTCGTGCGTGATGAGTTCGATCTTGTGCAGACCCTGCTCAGGCTGCCCGGGCACGGGCCCGACCCGGGTGTCGAGCACCATGTGTGGCCGATACCCGACGGGCCGCTGGACGGGACGCAGCTCGCGGGGGTGATGCGGTTGGCCCGAGCCGCCTGTGACGCGCTGGACCAGGACCGCCGGGTCCTCGTGCGCTGCTACTCGGGATACAACCGCTCGGGGCTGGTGATCGCGCACGCGCTGGTCCGCCAGGGACGCTCCACCGAGGAGGCGATCCGATTGATCCGCGCCCGCCGCTCCCCCTGGGCGCTGCACAACGAGCTGTTCGTCGACTATCTGCGGACGGGCCTGCCGACGGCACGGCTGCTGGAGGAGCTGGCCGAGTAACCGTTTCACCGAAGGTGACGTGCGCTCCGACCGGCACCGGCCCGCGCCAACGCGAAACGAAAGCCCGCGAGCAAAAGGGACTTCCATACGAAACGAATAGGGTGTACGAGGCTGTTACCCGCGCCGCTCCCTCTCCCAGCTCTCCTCCAGCCACCGGAGAAACGTGTACCGCAGACGCTCCGCCCTGGTCGCCGCCCTCGCCACCCTGCTGACGGCGACGACGGCTGCCTGCGGCGACGCGGGCGGGCTGCGCGGCGCGGGGCCCACGCCGACCGCGGTCAGCCCGGCCCGGCTGTGGCCCTCGCTGCGCCCGGCGGCCAGCCCCGCCTGGCCCTACGACGAGATACAGATCGAGACGGTCAAGGGCGTCGCCGCTCCCGGCGACGACATCCACGAGGTCGACCCGGTGGACGTCGTACGGGCCGAGGTGGCCGCGCATCCGGACGCCTACACGGGCGCCAAGGCGCCGTACCAGGACACGGCCGACCGGCTCGCCGAGTGCGGCCCGGGGAAGGATCCGTCGCGGTGCCCCGTCATGCGCCCGTACTACCGGGATCTCACCGGTGACGGGCACGACGACATGGCACTGGGCTTCCAGCTGTACCCGACCAACCAGACCGCGGTGCGCGTCTACACCTTCCAGGGGCACCGGCTGGTGCAGGTGTTCGCCAACGACGACGCGGTGATCGGCGTGGAGCTGGCCGGGCGGGCCGTGATCATCCGCTCGCCGGCCGGGATCGCCGGGTACGAATACCGCACCACGTGGTCCTGGGACCCGGAGCAGCGGGCGATGGTGTTCTCGCGCGACGAGTTCCTGCGCACCGGCCGGCACCGGCCCACGCACGCGCGTACCCGCACGCCCCTCGCCGCCTCCCCGCTCCCGTCCGCCCACGCGCCCTCCCCCGCCCCCTCTCCTGTCCCCTCCTCCCTCACCCCCTCCTCCGTCGCGAGCGCGCGATGAGGGTCGCGCTGCCCCGGTGGGCCGGGACGCTCGCGGTGAAGGCCGCCGCTTTCATCACGGTGATGTGCTGCGCGCTCGCCGCGCTGCTCGGTGTTCTCGTGCACGTCTCGGTGACCGACCAGACCGTCGGACAGGCGCGCACCCTCGCCCTGTCCCGGCTGAAGGACGCCACGACCGCGTTCGAGTCGGGCGACACGCTGCTGCCGGGCGCCGGCGTCGACCCGGAGGGGCTGCCGGAGCGACTGCGGCGGCTGGCGGCGAGCGGACAGCGCGGCACGATGGTCGCCGTGCACCACGGGCGCCCCACGATGTGGGCGGCCGGGCCCGCCGACCGGGGGCGGACGCTGGCCGTGGCGGTCGACTACTCGCAGCAGGCCCGCACCATCGACGCACTGGACCAGTCCATCCTGTGGTCGTCGTTGCTGGCGATCGGGGCGACGCTGCTGGTCGGCGCGTTCGCGGTGACCCGGGTGACCCGGCGGCTGCACGCCACCGCGCGCGTGGCCCGGCGGATCAGCGCGGGCGACCTGGACGCGCGCGTGCACGACCCGCTGGCGCGGGACGCGTCCCGCCCGCACGACGAGGTGGCCGCGGTCGCCGCGGCGCTGGACTCCATGGCGTCGTCGCTCCAGGGCAAGCTGCTGGCCGAGCAGCGGTTCACCGCTGACGTGGCGCACGAGCTGCGCACCCCGCTGACCGGGCTGCACGCGGCGGCCGAGCTGCTGCCGCCGAGCCGCCCCACCGAACTGGTGCGCGACCGGGTGGCCGCGCTGCGCACGCTCACCGAGGACCTGCTGGAGATCTCCCGGCTGGACACCGGGCGGGAGCGGCCGGCCCTGGACGCCGGGCACCTCAGCTCGGTGGCCGAGCGAGCGGTGCGGGCGGCCGGGGCGGCGGGGGCCGCCGCCGGGACGGACACGCGGGTCAGGGTCGTACGGGACGTGTACGTGGAGACCGACCGGCGGCGGCTGGAGCGGGTGCTGGGCAACCTCGTGGCCAACGCGCACAGCCACGGCCGGCCGCCGGTGGTGCTGACCGTGGACGGGCCGGTGGTCACCGTGCGGGACCACGGCGACGGCTACCCGGACTACCTCGTGGCGCACGGGCCGCAGCGCTTCCGTACGGAGGGCGGCGCGACCGGGCACGGGCTCGGGCTGACGATCGCCCTGGGCCAGGCGGAGGTGCTGGGCGCCCGGCTGGAGTTCGCCAACGCGCCGGAGGGCGGGGCAGTGGCGACACTGACGCTCCCTCAGGAGCCGCCCGCGCCTTCGGGGCCGGACACGGCCGACGGCACCGTCCCCAGTACCGAAGGCGCGGGCGACGCGGGGCAGGCTGACACCGCGTCCAGGTGACCCGTCCCAGGACGAGCCCGGCCCGGCGCCGGAGTGCCGCCCCCTCAGACGGCGGCGCCCTGATGGCGCAGTGTGACGGGCCTCCGGGATGCGGCACTCCTAATATGGCGGTTAGTCAGGTTCGCCCGCCTTCGAAGGGCTTCGCCACCTCAGGTGGAGGTGCTCCATGCCCCTGCGCTCCCCCCTCACCCGACTGGCCATGGCGGCAGCCACCGGCGCCCTCCTCTCCACGGTCGCCGTGGCGCCCGCCACCGCCGACGACGACGGCCGGAGCGGTCACCGGACGGCGGCCGCCCAGCACGGCACGACACCCGAGCAGGGCACGCCGCCCCAGCCGAGCGCGGCCGGACAGGACAGCGGCGACCCCGACCACCGCCACCCGCGCTTCCACCGGGGCGTCGTCACGGCCCGCGGCGCGCTCGCCCTGCGCAACCACCCCGACCGTGACGGCCGGGTGCTCCGGGTGCTCCGGGTGGCCCGGCCGGGCCGGCTCGTGTGGATCCACTGCAAGACGCTGAGCCAGGGGGTGAACGGCAACCGCGTGTGGTACCTGCTCTCGGACGGCATCTGGGCGTGGGGCTCGGCGCGCCACATCGCCAACATCGGGCCCTCGCCGCGCTGGTGCTGACACACCGGGCGAACAAGTCGCCCCTTTTGGGAAGGTTCCGGACATGACCCAGGCCGGAACCACCGTGGCAGCGGCCGCCCCGCCCGCCCCCGCCGACCGCCTCCCCCGGCGCCGCGGCGTCGAACTCTTCCTCATCGTCCTGGCCGTCCTGCTGTCGGTGTGCGGCTACTGCGCCGTCGGCCTGGCGAGGAACGGCACCGTCCCGCCCGGCGCAGCCGGATACGGCGCCGGGCTCGGCGTACTCGCGCTGGTCGCGCACATCGCGGTGCGCCTGCGCGCGCCGTACGCCGACCCGCTGCTGCTGCCCATCGCCGTACTGCTCAACGGGCTGGGCCTGGTGCTGATCTACCGGCTCGACCTGGAGACACCGGGCGACGAGGCCGCGCCCGCCCAACTCGTGTGGTCCACGGTGGGCGTGGGGCTGTTCATCCTGGTGGTGCTGGTGCTGCGCGACCACCGGTGGCTCCAGCACTACGCCTACCTCGGTGTCGCCAGCGCGCTCGCCCTGCTCGCGATGCCGATCCTCTTCCCCGCCGTCAACGGCGCCCACATCTGGATCCGGGTGGGCGAGTTCTCCATCCAGCCGGGCGAGTTCGCGAAGGTGCTGCTCGCGGTGTTCTTCGCCGCGTACCTGGCCGCCAACCGCGGCGCGCTGGCGTACAGCGGCCGCCAGGTGTGGCGGCTGCAACTGCCCACCGGCCGGGTGCTGGGGCCGGTGGTCACGGTCTGGCTGCTGAGCGTCTGCGTGCTGGTCCTGGAACGCGACCTCGGCACCTCGTTGCTGTTCTTCGGACTGTTCGTCGTCATGCTGTACGTGGCCACAGGCCGCACCGGCTGGATCGCGGTCGGGGTGCTCCTCGCGGCGGCCGGCGCGGTCGCGGTCGGCTGGCTGGAGCCGCACGTGCGCAGCCGGTTCGGGGAGTGGCTGCACCCGTTCGCGTCCATCGAGGCCGGTCAGGGGCCCGGCCAGGTGGCCCAGTCGCTGTTCTCCTTCGCGGCGGGCGGGGTGACCGGCACCGGGCTGGGCCTCGGCCACTCGATCCTCGTCGGCTTCGCCGTCAAGTCCGACTTCATCCTGGCCACCGCCGGGGAGGAACTGGGTCTGGCCGGGCTGTCCGCGGTCTTCCTGCTGTACGCGCTGCTCGTCGAGCGCGGCTACCGGGCGGGCCTCGCCCTGCGCGACCCCTTCGGCCGGCTGCTCGCGATCGGGCTCGCCTCGCTCATGGCGCTCCAGGTGTTCGTGATCGCGGGCGGAGTGACCGGTCTGATCCCGCTGACCGGACTGGCGCTGCCGTTCCTCGCGCAGGGCGGCTCGTCGGTCGTGACCAACTGGACGATCGTCGCGCTGCTGATCCGGGTGAGCCATGTGGCGCGCCGGGAGTACGACGGGACGGTGGTCCCGTGACCCGTGAGGAGGCCGTCCGTTGACCCGGTGCATCCGGCATGCCGCGACCTTCTGCGTGCTGCTGCTGGTGGCGCTGCTGGTGAACACCGCCTGGCTGCAGGTACTCCAGAGCCCGGAGTACGGCGGCAATCGGGCCAACCGCCGCCCCGCCATCGCCCGTTACCAGCAGCCGCGCGGCGAGATCCTGGTCGGCGGCCGGCCGGTCACCGGCTCCAAGGACACCCGGGAGCAGCTGCGCTTCGAACGGACCTACACGGACGGGCCGCTGTACGCGCCCGTGACCGGCTTCGCCTCGCAGCTGTACGGGACGACGCTCCTGGAGTACTCCGAGGACGCGGTGCTGTCGGGCTCCGATCCGATGCTCGCGGGGTTCGGGCTGTGGCGGGGCTTCAGCGGCGGGCAGAGCCCGGGCGGCAATGTGGTGACGACGATCGACCCGGCCGCCCAGCGGGCCGCGTTCGACGGGCTGGGCGGACGCAAGGGGGCGGTCGCGGCGATCGAGCCGGCGTCGGGGCGGATCCTGGCACTGGTGTCCACGCCCTCGTACGACCCCTCGCTGCTGTCCGGGAACAGGCCGGCGGTGTCGGCCGTGTGGGCGCGGCTGAACGAGGACCCGGAGCAGCCGATGCTGAACCGGGCGGTGCGGCAGACGTATCCGCCGGGGTCGACGTTCAAGGTGGTCACCGCGGCGGCCGCGCTGGACGCGGGCGTGGTGCGGGATCTGGACGAGCCGACCGACTCCCCCGACCCGTATCTGCTGCCCGGCACGAAGACGTGGCTGTACAACGAGGCCGACGACTGCGCGAACGCCTCCCTGCGGCATGCGTTCGAGTGGTCGTGCAACACGGTGTTCGCGAAGCTGGGCGTGGACGCGGGGGTGCGCGGCATGCAGGCCGCGGCGGAGGGGTTCGGCTTCAACGACAAGAAGGTGGGGATTCCCTTCTCGGTCTCGCCGAGCACCTTCGACACCCGGGTGGACCGGGCGCAGCTCGCGCTGTCGTCGATCGGGCAGTACAACACGCGGGCCACTCCGCTTCAGATGGCGATGGTGGCGGCCGCGGTCGCGAACGGCGGGCAGGCGCGGCCGCCGTACCTCGTGGAGCGGACCACCCGCCGGAACGGGGGCACGGTCTCCACGGCCGGCTCCCGGCCCGCGCGGCAGGTGATGCGTCCGACGACCGCGGCGCGGCTGCGGGAGCTGATGGCCGACGTGGTCACCGAGGGCACCGGCGGGAACGCGGCGATCCCCGGGGCCACGGTGGGCGGCAAGACCGGCACCGCCCAGCACGGCCTGGGCAACGCCGGTACGCCGTACGCCTGGTTCGTCTCCTGGGCGCAGGGCGACGACGACGTGGAGCCGAGGGTCGCGGTCGCCGTGGTGGTGGAGGACTCGTCCGCGCGGCGGGGCGACATCAGCGGGGGTGGTACGGCGGCGCCGATCGCCAAGGCGGTGATGGAGACGGTGCTGCACGCGCCGCCCGCTGGGTGAGACGGGGGTGCCAAGGACCACCGCGGCCGCCCTACCGTTCGGGCATGACGATTCCGGCATCGGTGTACGAACTCGCCCAGGTCAACATCGCCCGTCTCACCGCCCCACTGGACTCACCGCAGTTGAAGGACTTCGTGGACGCGCTCGACCCGGTGAACGCCGACGCGGAAGCCGCGGACGGCTTCGTCTGGCGGCTGAAGAGCGACTCCGGCAACGCGACGGACGTGGCGGTGTTCGGCGACGCGTGGCTGATCGTCAACATGTCGGTGTGGCGGGACGCGAACGCCCTGACGGCCTACGTCTACCGGGGCCGGCACCGCGAGATGCCGGCCCGCCGCCGTGTGGGGGTCCCCCCACGCCGTTCAGGCAGTGGGGGAGGTTCGAGCGGATGACGGAGGCGGTCACCGCGCTGTGGTGGGTTCCGGCGGGTCACCGTCCGACGGTGGCGGAGGCGGAGGAACGGCTCCTCCACCTCCGTGCGCACGGTCCGACGGAGTACGCGTTCACCCTGCGGGCGTCGTTTCCGCCCCGGCGGGCGGTGCCGATGGCCGGCGGGGCGCCCGAGCAGCCGGGTGATCAGCCGGTGAGGCGCTGACCTTCCTCGATCGCCTCCTCCACCTCCGCCACCCGCTCCCGCTCCTCGGCCGCGAAGCGTTCCGCGTCCAGCTTCTCGGCGATCTCCTCGTCCTGGGCCATGAGCTGGTCCAGGTTGGAGTCGCCCATCTCGAAGACTCCCATGTCGACATAGGCCTGCTGGAGGCGTTTGCCCCACAGGCCGATGTCCTTGACGCAGGGGACGATGCGACTGAAGAGCAACTGGCGGAAGAGCTGGAGGAATTCGGAGCGTTCGCTGAGTTCGTCGGCCTCCGCCCTGGGGATGCCGAAGTTCTCCAGGACCTCCACACCGCGCAGGCGGTCGCGCATCAAATAGCAGCCCTCGATGACGAATTCCTCGCGTTCGCGCAGTTCGGCGTCGGTGAGCTGCCGGTAGTAGTCGCGCAGGGCCATGCGGCCGAAGGCCACGTGGCGCGCCTCGTCCTGCATGACGTAGGCGAGGATCTGCTTGGGCAGGGGCTTGTTCGTGGTGTCGCGGATCATGCCGAAGGCCGCCAGGGCGAGGCCCTCGATCAGCACCTGCATGCCCAGGTACGGCATGTCCCAGCGGCTGTCGCGGAGGGTGTCGCCGAGGAGGGACTGGAGGTTGTCGTTGATCGGGTACAGCATCCCGATCTTCTCGTGCAGGAAGCGGCCGTAGATCTCGGCGTGCCGGGCCTCGTCCATGGTCTGGGTCGCCGAGTAGAACTTGGCGTCCAGGTCGGGGACGGACTCCACGATCCGCGCGGCGCAGACCATCGCGCCCTGCTCGCCGTGCAGGAACTGACTGAACTGCCAGGACGCGAAGTGGCGGCGCAGCTCGCCCTTGTCACGGTCGGTCATCTTCGCCCAGTGCGGGGTGCCGTAGAGGGTCATCGCCTCCTCGGGGGTGCCGAGCGGATCGTACGGGTCCACCTCCAGGTCCCAGTCGATCCGCTTCTGCCCGTCCCACTGCTTGTCCTTGCCCTTCTGGTAGAGGGCGAGGAGGCGGTCGCGGCCGTTGTCGTACTCCCAGCTGAAGCGAGCCGCGCCGGTCGCGGGGACCTGCCAGCGCGAGTCCCCCGGATTCCTGGCGTACAGGTCGTAGGTCGGCATACTTCGCAGGTTCACACGTAGACGTCGAGTCAACAAGTCACGCGCAAGGGATTGACGGGCTTGCTGACAGGCAGTCTCATAAGAGGCGGAGAACCTGACCCGCGGGTAACCAGCCGACCCAACCACATCCCGTACGACGAGGTGGGACAGCCATGACGACCGTGACGGAAGACGGCGCGCTCGCAGGCCTGCGCGACGCGCTCGGCCTGCTCAAGGACCGGGAGCAGGTGGCCGAGCGGCTGCTCGACTCTTCCGCCAAGCACTCCTTCGACCCGGACAGGGAACTGGACTGGGACGCGCCCTTCGAGGAGGGCAAGTGGTTCTGGCCGCCGGAGCTGCTGTCGCTGTACGACACGCCGCTGTGGAAGCGGATGGGCGAGGAGCAGCGGATCCTGCTCTCCCGGCACGAGGCAGCGGCGCTCGCCTCGCTCGGCATCTGGTTCGAGCTGATCCTCATGCAGCTGCTCGTGCGGCACATCTACGACAAGGCGGCCACGAGCGCGCATGTGCGGTACGCGCTGACCGAGATCGAGGACGAGTGCCGGCACTCGAAGATGTTCGCCCGCGTGATAGCGCGGGGCGAGACGCCCTGGTACCCGGTGAGCCGGGCGCACCAGAACCTCGGCCGGCTCTTCAAGACGATCTCCACGACCCCCGGGTCCTTCACCGCGACCCTGCTCGGTGAGGAGGTCCTGGACTGGATGCAGCGGCTGACGTTCCCGGACGAGCGGGTGCAGCCGCTGATCCGGGGCGTCACGCGGATCCATGTCGTGGAGGAGGCACGTCATGTCCGTTACGCCCGCGAGGAGTTGCGCCGGCAGATGATGACGGCGCCGAAGTGGTCGCAGGAGTTCACCCGGATCACCTCGGGCGAGTTCGCCCGGGTCTTCTCGGTCGCCTTCGTCAACCCCGAGGTGTACACGAACGTGGGCCTCGACAAGCGGGAGGCGATGGCCCAGGTGAAGGCGAGCGGGCACCGGCGGGAGGTCATGCAGACGGGCGCGAAGCGCCTGACGGACTTCCTGGACGACATCGGCGTCCTCCGCGGAGCCGGCCGCCGCCTCTGGCGATCCTCTGGCCTCCTGGCCTGACCCGCCCGGACCCCGCCCGAACGGCCCGGCGGCCCACCCGATGCCCGGGCCGCCGGCCTCGGCACGGGGCCGGACCCTGACAGCGGCTCCCCCACGTCCGGCACCGCCGACTCGATGCGGATCCGGCCGGTCCCGCTGCCGAGGCGGCAGCACCGTCCACAGCAGGTGACGAACCCCGGCGACACCCCCGGTGGCACCAGCGCCCCCGGGCCGACCGACCCGTGCGGCATGCGAAGCCACATGACCGACGGAAGCTGCCGTCATGCGGGGGCCGCGGGCCATGGGGGCCATGGGAGCCACTCGGCACAGCCGTGGTGTCGGTGATCCGGCACACCGCCGGTGCGCCAGCGCAATCCGCCGCCCCCGCTCCGGCGGCAGCAGATCCGGCCCCGAGCGGGGCGGCTCGCTCCGCCGGGGCTTCGGAGCGCGGGCTTGGGCCCCGGCTGCGGAGGCCGATTACGCTGCTGGTCATGAGCCCTGCCGCGTCCAGTCCCGCGTACCGTCGCCTCAGTGTCGAGGAGCGGCGGGCCCAGTTGCTCGACGCGGCTCTGTCCCTCTTCGCGCACCGGGCGCCCGAGGAGGTGTCGCTGGACGACGTGGCGGAGGCGGCGGGGGTGTCGCGCCCGCTGGTGTACCGGTACTTCCCGGGCGGCAAGCAGCAGCTGTACGAGGCCGCCCTGCGGTCCGCCGCCGACGAGCTGAGGCACTGCTTCGACGAACCGCAGCAGGGCCCGCTGCTGCCCCGCCTCGCCCGCGCCCTGGACCGGTACCTGGCCTTCGTCGACCAGCACGACGCCGGGTTCACCGCGCTGCTCCAGGGCGGCAGCGTGGTGGAGACCTCCCGCACGACGGCCATCGTGGACGGCGTGCGCCGGGCCGCCGCCGAGCGGATCCTGAGCCATCTGGAGGTCACGGACCCCGGCCCCCGGCTGCGCATGACCGTGCGGATGTGGATCACGGCCGTGGAGGCCGCCTCCCTGATCTGGCTGGACGAGGACAAGCAACCGCCCGCCGAGGAGCTGCGGGACTGGCTGGTCGAGCAGTTCGCGGCCGCGCTGACCGTGACCGCCGCCCGGGACGCGCAGACCGCCGAGCTGGTGGGGCGCGCACTGGCCGCGGCGGATGGCTGACACTGGTGCCGTGAAGAGCGAAGACACCCCCTTCGAGGGCGGCCCGATGGACGGGCGGGTGCTGCCCGTGCTGGTGGGACCCACCGGGAACCCGCCGAAGACCTACCGCATCCCGGTGCCGGACGCCGCGGGCGGCCCGCCGACCGTGCTCGTCTACCGACGGGTGCCGCGCGGGCACAGCAAGCGCCTGGGACTGCCCAAGGGCTGGAAGTACGAGTTCGACCCCGAGGGCAGGAGCGGCGGCCGGCTGAAATGGCCGTGGTCCAAGCCGGAGGGCCGGGCCGGCGGCAAGCCGAGCGACACCGACGGGTGACCTCGTTGCGCCGTACGCAGCACCATCGGCTCAGAAAATCCGTTCATACGTCGAATCCTCACGGTGCGGAGCGGAAACACCGCCCCGCACGGGAGGTGATGACGTGTCAGGAAGGGTTCCACGTCTGGTGTGTACGGCGGCGGTGGCGGCACAGGCCGCCTTCGTACCGGCGGCCGCCGTGGCCGTACCGGGGCCGCAGCAGCCCGGACAGCGGTCCGTCGCCCAGCTGCTGACGGATCTTCACAATCTGTACCGGCAGGCCGATCAGGCCACCGAGACCTACAACGCCACCGCCGAGCGGCTGCAGCAGCAGCGCACCGAGGCCGACCGCCTCGACGCCGACCTCGGCGCCGCCCGGCGTGCCCTGAACGACAGCCGCGCGAAGGCGGCACGGCTGGCTCTTCAGCAGTACCAGGGCAGCAGCACCGGACTCTCCCCGTACCTGCGGCTGCTGCTGGCGCCCGACCCGCAGCACGCGCTGACGGAGGGGGAGTTGATCCGGCGACTGGCACGGGAGCGGGCGGAGACGGTCAACCGGCTCACCGGCAACGAGAAGAAGGCCGCCGACCTTGCCCGCGCGGCCCGCAAGGCGGTCGGCACCCGGCTCGTGCTCGCCCGGCGGCAGCAGCAGGCACGGGACGACGTCCAGGGACGACTGCGCGACGTGGAGAAACTGCTGGCCTCGCTCAGCACCGAGCAGGTGACGGCGCTCGCCCGGACGGAGACGAACGGGATCACCGCGACGCAGAGCTCGTTCCTGGCCTCCGGGGCGCTCAGCGGTGCCCGCACGCCGTCACAGGAGGGCGACGAGGCCGTGCGTTACGCCGTGCGCCAGCTCGGCAAGCCCTACCAGTGGGGCGCCGTGGGCCCGCAGGCGTACGACTGCTCGGGGCTGACCTCACAGGCCTGGGAGCACGCCGGGACGCCCATCCCGCGCACCAGTCAGGAGCAGTGGGCCCGGCTGAAACGCATCCCGCTCCGCGATCTCAGGCCCGGCGACCTGGTCGTCTATTTCCCGCGGGCCACGCATGTCGCCCTCTACCTCGGCGACGGGATGGTGGTGCAGGCCCCACGGCCCGGAACCAAGGTGAAGGTGTCACCGGTCGCGGCCAACCCGGTGCTGGGCGCCGTACGGCCCGATCCGGGCGGGGAGCCCCTGCGGCGGTACACACCGCCGAGACTCCCCGAGGGCGCCCAGGCCGGGCCGGACGCGAGTCTCTAGACGGTGGAGGCCTCGGAGACCTCGGCGAGGTAGGCCTGGGCCTTGTCCGGGTCGAAGAAGAAGTTCTCCAGGTCGGACGGGTCGTCGAAGCAGTTCACGAAGCGGTCGGCGATCGGCTGGAGTTGGCCCGCCGCCCCGAGGACGTTCAGGACGTGCTCCGGCGGCGGGGCCAGCATGGCGTTGGTCCACTTGGTGACGTGCCGGGCGGTGGCCCAGTAGCGGTCGAACGCCTGCCGCATCCACTCCTCGTCGAACGGCTTGTCGCCGTGCTCGAGGATGGCGGCCAGGTACGCGGCGGCGCACTTGGAGGCCGAGTTGGAGCCCTGACCGGTGATCGGGTCGTTGGCGACGACGACGTCCGCGACGCCGAGGACCACGCCGCCGCCGGGCAGCCGGCCGATCGGCTGGCGCACGGTGGGGGCGTAACGGCCGGCGAGCGTGCCGCCCGCGTCCGTGAGTTCGACGCCGGCGGTCCGGGCGTGCTCCCAGGGCAGGAACGTCTTCATCAGGTCCAGCGTCAGGGCGAGGTGCTCTGACGGGTCCTTGACGCCACGGAAGGCGTCGAGCGGGCCGCCGGGTATGCCCTCCCAGAAGAGGATGTCGGCACGGCCGGAGAGGGTGTAGGTCGGCATGATGAACATCTCGCCGACGCCGGGCACCAGGTTGCAGCGGACCGCGTCGAACTCAGGGTGCTCCGGGCGCGGTCCCAGGCCGTGCACGTACGCCACCGCCAGCGCGCGCTGCGGCTCGCTGTACGGGGAGCGGGAGGCGTCCCGCTCGAACATCTTCACCAGCTCGCCCTTGCCCGCCGAGACGAGGACGAGGTCGTACGTGCGGGAGAAGTAGTCCAGGTCGCCGACCGCGGCGCCGTGGATGACGAGCTGGCCGCCGCGCTGGGCGAACGTCTCCATCCAGCCGGCCATCTTCACCCGCTGGTCGACCGACTGTGCGTACCCGTCGAGCCTGCCCACCCAGTCGATCGCGCGCTGCGAGGGACCGGGGTCGAAGGAGCCGGGGGCGGCGACCGAGACGCCGAGTCCCTCGATGTTCGGGGCCTGGGACTCCCAGAAGTTCAGATTCAGGTCGCGCTCGTGCTGGAGAGCCGTATGAAACATGCACTGCGTCGACATGACCCGGCCGGTGCGGATCTCGTCCGAGGTCCGGTTCGACATCAGGGTGACCTCGTACCCGTGCGACTGGAGTCCGAGGGCCAGCTGGAGACCGGACTGCCCGGCCCCCACGACGAGTATCTTCCGCATACGGGTGCTGCCTCCTACGACTTCGGGACTGCTCGCTGGACTGCTCGGGGAGCCGGTACTACTCCGGGGTCTCCTCGAGTGCGTGGGCCACGAGGGCCAGCAGGGTCTCGATGGCCGAGATCCGGCGCCGCGCGTCCATGATCATGACAGGTATGTGTGCGGGTATCGTCAGCGCCTCCCGCACGTCCTCCGAGTCGAACTGCTCACTGCCCTCGAAGTGGTTGACAGCGACGACGTACGGCAGCCCGCAGCTCTCGAAGTAGTCCAGCGCCGGGAAGCAGTCCTTCAGACGGCGGGTGTCGGCCAGGACCACGGCACCGATCGCGCCGCGCACCAGGTCGTCCCACATGAACCAGAACCGCTGCTGGCCCGGCGTACCGAACACGTAGAGCACGAGGTCGTCGTCGAGCGTGAGCCGGCCGTAGTCCATGGCGACGGTGGTCGTCACCTTGTCCGGCGTCTCGGTGAGGTCGTCGGTCTCCTCGCTCGCCTCGGTCATCAGCGCCTCGGTCTGCAGAGGCGTGATCTCCGAGACGGCGGTGACCAGCGTGGTCTTGCCGACGCCGAAGCCGCCGGCCACCACGATCTTCGTGGCGACCGGGGCACGGGTGCGGTCCGTCTGCCAGGGCTGCGGGGCCTCGTCGGCCTCGACGAGCGGGGGGACGCCCACGGCGGCGTCAGAGACGGCGGAGTCCACTCAGCACCCTTTCCAGCAGCGCGCGGTCCGGCCGGCCCGTGCCATGACCGGTTCCGGTTCCGTACACACGGATCTTTCCCTGGTCCGCGAGGTCGCTCAGGAGCACGCGGACCACACCGAGCGGCATCTTCAGCAGCGCGGCGATCTCGGCCACCGTCCGCATCCGGCGGCACAGTTCGACGATGGCCCGCACCTCGGGCATGCCCTGGTTGGCGAACGAGCCGTTGGCCAGCTCCTTGCGCTCCTCCGGGGCCTCCAGCGCGGCCACGAACGTCTCCACCAGGAGGACGTGGCCGAAGCGGGTACGGCCGCCGGTGAGCGAATAGGGGCGTACGCGGGAGGCCTTGCGGTCGCCGCCGCGGACGGGGAGCTTGGATGTACCGCTCATCGGGCCGCTCCTTGGGTACTCCCGTCGGTTTCCAGGGACTTGCGCAGCTCGCTGCGGAGTTCAGGCGTCAGGACGTGTCCGGCGCGGCCGACGAAGAGCGCCATGTGGTACGCCACGACGCTCATGTCGCACTCCGCGGAGCCGTGCACGCCGAGGAGCGACCCGTCGCTGATCGACATGACGAACAGGCTGCCCTCGTCCATCGCGACCATCGTGTGCTTGACCGCACCGGAGTCCATCAGCTTGGCGGCGCCGAGGGTGAGGCTGCCGATGCCGGAGACGATGGTGGCGAGGTCGGCGGCGGAGCCGCGCGGACCGGTGCGCGTCTCGCGGGCGTGGCGGGCCTCGTCGTTGCGGCCGGGGTCCGAGGAGAGGAGCAGGAGCCCGTCGGAGGAGACCACGGCCACGGATTCGATGCCGGGGACCTCCTCGACGAGGTTGGTCAGCAGCCAGTGCAGGTTGCGGGCCTCACTGCTCAGTCCGAAGGTACTGGGCGCGGTCAACTGCTTGCCTCCTCGACTGTGCCCCCCGTGTTCTGGTCGGCGATCTCCGCCTCCGCCTCCGCCTCGCGGTAGCCCTCCCGTGCTCCCCGGTGGAACCCGCCCAGGCGGCGGCGGAGTGCCTCGGCGTCCACGGAAGCGCTGCGCTGGCGCGGGGCCGGGGCGGGGGCGGATATCTTCGGGGTCCGCTTGGGCAGGCCCTTGGCGGTGACCTCGTCCTCCGGCGCATCGGGGGTCCGGTGGTGTTCCGCCTCGGCTTCGCCGTCGGCGGGGGTGTTCTGCTGCGGGGGCAGTGTGGTGCGGGCGGCCTCGATGCCGCCTCCGGCCGGTTCGTTCCCCTCGGCACGGGTGTCCCGCGGGAGCGGGGCCGCGGCCTCGGTCTCGTCCTCGGCCGGTTCACTCCCGGCCGCGGTACCCGTGGGGGTTTCCCGGTCGGGTGCGGACGGGCCCTGCCCGAAGTCGGTGGGGTCGGGGTGCGGGCGCGCCGGGTCCGGCTCCCCCGCGGGCGACGGGAGCAGGAGTTCCATCGTCGTCTCGGACGGCGATGCCGGTTCCTCGTCCGCCGGTTCCTCGCTCACCGACTCCTCGTCCGTCGGCTCCTCGTCCGCCGGTTCCCCGGTGGCCGGTTCCACGTTCGCCGACTCCGCCTCGCGCACGGCCTTCTCGGCCAGCGCGACCAGGGGGTCGGTGCCCTCGGCGCGGGCGGGCAGGACGTTGGAGTTGGCCTCGGCGTCGGCGCCGGGCAGAGAGACCGCGGGGGCCTCTCCGGGGGCCGAAGCCGAGTCCGCGACGGCGGAGGCGGGCGCGGCCGCCAGCACGGACTTGGGGACGACCACGACGGCCGCGATGCCGCCCTGCTTCTGCTCGCGCAACTGCACGCGCACGCCGTGCCGGTGGGCGAGACGGGCCACGACGTACAGGCCGAGGCCCAGACCCTGGTCGCCCTCCTTGTCGTAGGCGGACTTCGGGTCGAACTCGGTGAGGCGGCCGTTGAGCCGGGCCAGCCGCTCCTCGGGCACGCCGATGCCCCCGTCCTGGACGGAGAGCATGACCTCGCCGTTCTCCAGGAGCCAGCCGGAGACCTCGACGGGCTGGTCGGGCGGGGAGAACGAGGTGGCGTTCTCCATCAGTTCGGCCAGCAGGTGGGACAGGTCGTCCGCCGCGAAGCCCGCCACGTGCGTGTGCGACGGCAGCGCGGCGATACGGACACGCTCGTAGCGCTCGATCTCGCTGACCGCGGCGCGCACGACGTCGACCAGCGGGACCGGTCCTGCGTGCTGCTGGACGTGCTCGGAACCGGCCAGCACGAGGAGGTTCTCACTGTGCCGGCGCATGACCGTGGCGAAGTGGTCGAGCTTGAAGAGGGTGGACAGCCGGTCGGGGTCCTGCTCGCGGTCCTCCAGGCCCTCGATGACGGCGAGTTGCCGTTCCACCAGGCCGAGCGTGCGCAGCGCCAGATTGACGAAGCTGCCGCCTATGCCGCTGCGCAGCCGCTCCAGCTGGGCGGCGGAGTCGGCGAGTTCCGCGCGCAGTTCCTCGCGGGCGTCGGCCATCTTCTGGCGCTGGCCGACCAGGTGCTTGCGGTCGGTCTCCAGCGTGGCGATCCGCTCGGCGAGCACGACGGCCTGCGCGTGCAGGGTGTTGACGGAGCGGACGACCTGCGCGAACTCGTCGTTGCGGCCGTTGAACTTGACGGGTTCCTCGGTGGCCGGGTCCTGCGCGCCGGCCAGCCGGGCCGAGCCCAGGCGCAGCACCGCGAGCGGCCGGGTCAGGGTGCGGGCGAGCGCGGTGGCGATGCCGATGGTGACCAGCAGCAGGGCGCCGAGCAGGGCGATGCGGATCTCCAGCGCCGTGACGTCGTCGTCACGCAGCTGCGCCAGGTCCTTGGTGCGGCGGTCGTACAGAGAGGACTCCGCGCCGCGCATCAGGTCGAGGCGGGCGCTGAGCGCGGCGTCGGCCTTCTTGACGCTGGTGTCCAGGTCGCTGTCGGAGAGCGTCGGCTGCTGGGTGAGCGAGGCGAGGTACTTCTCCGCGGTGTCGACCTCGGCCCCGCTCACCGTGGAGTCGTACGACGCTCGGGCCTCCTGCGGCGCGTTGTCGCGGAAGCCGGCGAAGGCGGCGTCGGAGCGCAGCCGGGCCTGCTGGGCGGCGGCGCTCAGGACGTCGCGCTGCTTGGTGTCGGCCTCCGACGAGGTGGCGGTCTGCGAGGGCAGGCCGGTGACGGGGTCGTAGACGGTCTGCGTGGTGTGCGGCACGTTCAGCGCCGCGAGCAGCAGCCCGCGGGCCGCGGCGGCCTGCTGGACGGCGGCGTCGAGCTCGGCGAGCGCGTGGGCGCCGGAGCCGGCCCGCGTGGGCATCCGCTCGGCCAGCCGCTCGGCCAGCTTGTGCAGGTCGGTGATGGCGGCGGAGTAGGCCTGGTGGACCTGGAGGGCGGCGCTCTGCCCGGTGAGCGCGGAGCGGCGCACGGCGGCGATGCCGTCGAGGTCCTTGCGCAACCAGGCCGGCATGTCCTGGTCGGCGCGCAGCTCGTCGACCTGGCGGTCCACGCGGGTACTGCGCTGCTCGGAGGGCGCCTTCGACCCGGGGCGGCCGGCGGCGACGTAGGAGGTGACCTCGTCGCGCTCGTCGGCCAGCGAGTGGGCGAGGGTGAGCGCGTCCTGGGTCTGCCCGGCGAGCGTCACCAGGTTCTGGGAGTCGTTCACCTGCCCGGAGGCGGCTATGAGGGAGGGCGCGCCCGCACCCGCCACCGCGGCGGCCACGACGGCGACGGCGGCGATCAGACGGTTGCGTACATGCGTGGGACGGCCCTTGCCGACGGGGGTGACGGGGGGCGTGCCGGGCGTCTGCGCCGGGTCTCCTGCCATGGCCGTCTGCTTGCCTGCGCGCCGAGGCCGCTTCTTCTGCACCGGTGCTCGCATTCCTGTACTCGTGTACTCATGGGCCCGGGTGGTGCCCGTCAGCTGGCGCGGACAGGCGCGTACACCCTCCCCACGCTCTCGACTCCGCTCGAGCAGGGGGGACCTGCATCGGTTCCCGACCCTCCCAGTGCCGGTGGGCAGTGGTCCTGCATCGTCCGACCGGCCACCCGAAGGAGTGAACCCCGGAGGGGAGTTGGCGGGCAAGTTCCTCCGGCGCATGCGCGGGCACGGCGCGGTGGGCCGGTTGGACGTCCGCGGCGGGCTTTGGCAGTATTCGCCGCCACGCCTTGCCGGAGTGATCCAATTGCACCCAAAACAGGCGGCTGACCTGCGTCACCGCACCGAATCCCGGATGGTTGCCACCCTTTCGCAGGGCTTGTGAAGGGCTCGTGCAGACTGGCCGGATGCGCACTGAGGTTGTTTCGGAGCCCGGCCGTCCCGACTGCCCCAACGAGGACTTCGCGAGTATCGGACTACCCGCGTCTGGACAGGGCGGTTGCCTTGTCGTCCTGGACGGGGTGACACCGCCGCGGACCGGAACGGGGTGTTCGCATTCGGTCTCCTGGTTCACCGCCCGACTGGGCGGCGCGCTGACCGAACTGACGGTTTCCTGCCGAGATCTGACACTGCCGGAGATTCTTTCGCGCGCGATCCTCCGTACCGCCGAGTCACACGCTCCGACCTGTGACCTTTCTCACCCGCGCACGCCACAGGCAACCGTTGTTCTGGCCCGCTGGTCGGCGGAGGCGGTCGAGTACCTGGTGCTGTCCGACTCGGTCCTGCTGCTGGAGTCCCCCGACGGTCCGGTCACCCCGGTCCTGGACGACCGGCTGGCCCGGCTTCCCCGGGCCTCGCTCGCCACGGACGCGCTCATCGACGCCGTCGTGCGCAACAAGGAGGGCGGCTTCTTCACCGCGGCGGCGGATCCCTCGGTGGCCGCCCGTGCCGTGACGGGCAGCGTGCCGCGCGCCGAGGTCCGCGCGCTGGCCGCGCTGACGGACGGGGCGGCGCGGTGGGTGGAGAAGTTCCAGGCGGGTGACTGGGCGCGGTGCCTCGGTCTCGTGCGCGAGGAGGGTGCGGGCTCGCTCGTGGGCCGGGTGCGGGCCCTGGAGACGGCCGACAAGGAGGAGCGGACGTATCTGCGCCGCAGCAAGACGCACGACGACGCGACGGTGGTGTTCGTGGAGCTGTGAGCGGCCGGGGCCGCGGGCCGGCTACTTCTCCGTGACCTCGTTCAACTCGTGCAGCAGCCGGGCCAGTTCGGCCACCTCGCGGCGGTCCCAGTGGGCGAGCTGGCTGACGTAGCGGGCACGGCGGGCCTCGCGCACCTGACCGACCCGGCGGCGGCCGTCGTCGGTGAGGGCCACCAGCCAGGCCCGGCCGTCGGCGGGGTCCGGTTCCCGGGCGACCAGGCCGAGTTGCTCCAGTGCGTGCAGTTGGCGTGACATGGTCGCCTTGCCGACGCCGATGTAGCCGGCCAGCTCCGTGGCGCGCTGGCGGCCGCACTCCTCCAGGCGGACCAGCAGTCCGTAGGCGGCGGGCTCCAGATGGGGGTGGACCTCGCGGGCCATCTCACCCTGGTTGGCCCGCGCACGCCGCAGCAGCACCGTCAGTTCCCGTTCGAGGGACAGGAACTCCCGGTCCGCACCACTCGGTGCCGTGCCGGACGCGCCCTCGCGTCCGCCGCCGTTTGCGTCTTCGTGCACGTCAGCCCCTGCCTGAAGGTTTCCCGTTCCTGAAAGTTTCCGCCAGTCGGCGCCATCACCGCAGCTCCGTCAGTATTTCGCAGGCGTGGACCATCGGCAGACTCCGGGCCCCCTTCCCAGGCGCCGGTCTACGTGCGTAGCTTCGTTGCCAGGCAATTACCGGCATGCTCACGCCACTGCTGTCGCCCGCGGTCGCGGGCCGGCGTGGCCCTGCTCGTCAGCGCGACCGGGACATGGCCGTGACCGGGTCATGCCCGTATCCCCCCACCGAGCACCACCGAGCTTCGGAGGCACGTCATGTCCGTGCACAGATCCGGAACGGCCCGCGTACGGCGGCTCACCGCCGCGGGAATCCTGCTCGCCGCGTTCTCCCTGCTCTTCACCCTCCCCTCCGCCGCCGCCACCGTGCCCGCCCGCGGCTCCGCCTACATGGGCATGGGCGTCGTGCCGCACGACGGCCAGGGCGGCACGCCGGCCGGCGGCGACGCCACCCAGACCGAGGGCGTCGACGTGTCCGGCTACCAGGGCAACGTCGCCTGGTCCACGCTGTGGAACAGCGGCGTCAGGTGGGCGTACACGAAGGCCACCGAGGGGACGTACTACACGAACCCCTACTTCGCCCAGCAGTACAACGGCTCGTACGGCGTCGGCATGATCCGCGGCGCGTACCACTTCGCGACCCCGGACACCACCAGCGGCGCCGCCCAGGCCAACTACTTCGTCGACCACGGCGGCGGCTGGTCCCGCGACGGCAAGACCCTGCCGGGCGCCCTCGACATCGAGTGGAACCCCTACGGGGCCGCCTGCTACGGCAAGACGGCGAGCGCGATGGTCGGCTGGATCGCCGACTTCCTGAACACCTACAAGGCCCGCACGGGCCGGGACGCCGTGATCTACACGGCCACCAGCTGGTGGACCCAGTGCACCGGCAACTACGGCGGCTTCGCCACCAACAACCCGCTGTGGATAGCCCGTTACGCCTCCGACCCGGGCACCCTGCCGGCCGGCTGGGGCTACTACACCATGTGGCAGTACACGTCGTCCGGCCCGACGGTCGGCGACCACGACAAGTTCAACGGCGCGCTGGACCGCGTACAGGCACTCGCCAACGGCTAGTGCTGTGACCGGGAAGGTTTGCCGGAAAGCTCGCGGCGTCCGGTGCGGTACATCGCAAGGCGGAGCATCACCCGCGTACTGGATGTACTCGGGTGATGCGACAACGCGGCTGGGGGTCCCCCCTGCTCGAAGAGCTTGGGGGAGCCGTGCCGGGCGTCGCGAGCCGGTGAACCTTTCCAGTCGCAGCACTGGCCCCCGACTCCCCGGCCGGGGCAGGGAGTCGCCCCGACCGGGGCCCGGGGCGCCCCCGGCGCAAGCGCGGCGGCCCACACCGGGCGCGCCCCGGAACCCCACGCCCCCCGCCGCCCCGGGGGCGCAACGTCTCGACCGGAGCCGAGGAGGCGGCGGCATCGCCCGGAGCCCCGGGGGTGGCCTGGCCGGGAGTTCGGCCCGGAACCCCGGGGCTCGTCAGCTCAGCCCCTCCCCCGGCGGGGGCACGGCGGTTCGGCCGGGCGCCTGGGCAGGGCGGCGATTCGGCACATCTCGCGCATGGCGATAAAGCCGCAGACCCCGGCGCGGCGATACAGCCGGAGGCCCCGGGCATGGTGCTCGGCGGGAGCCCGGGGGTGTGGCAGTTGGGTCAGCCCCAGCGCGCGCTGGTTCAGCCGAAGTCCACGGGGTGGCGATAGAGCCGGAAACCCGGGGCACGGCCACATGCTCAGAGGCTAGCCGCGCTCGCGGCGCGGGCGACCCGGTCGGGCCTCCCGCGTCGGCCGCGGTGGCCTGCCATCAGGCAACGGCGCCTGGCGGCCGGCAGGCCACGGCGGTGAGCCGAGGTGGGCCGTACTTGCGCCCCAATGAACCGCTCACCGCGCGGCAGCGCTACGCGGCGGCCGGGATCTCCGGTGACGCGCCGTTCGTCGCGGGGGTCAGGGCCAGTTCCAGGACCTGGCGGACGTCGGTGACGGTGTGGACGTCGAGCTTGTCCAGCACCTCCGCCGGTACGTCGTCCAGGTCGGGCTCGTTCCGCTTGGGGATGACCACCGTCGTCACACCCGCGCGATGGGCGGCGAGCAGCTTCTGCTTGACGCCGCCGATGGGCAGGACACGCCCGGTCAGCGAGACCTCGCCGGTCATCGCCACGTCCGTGCGGACCAGGCGGCCGGACAGGAGCGAGGCGAGCGCGGTCGTCATCGTGATGCCCGCGCTCGGACCGTCCTTCGGCACCGCGCCCGCCGGGAAGTGGATGTGCACACCCCGGTCCTTCAGATCGCCCACGGGCAGCTCCAGTTCCGCGCCGTGGCTGCGCAGGAAGCTCAGCGCGATCTGCGCGGACTCCTTCATCACGTCGCCCAGCTGACCGGTCAGGGTCAGCCCGGCCGCGCCCGTCTCCGGGTCCGCCAGGGACGCCTCGACGAAGAGGACGTCGCCGCCGGCCCCGGTGACCGCGAGGCCCGTCGCCACGCCCGGGACGGACGTCCGCCGCTCGGCCGGGTCCTGGGCGGACTCCGGTACGTGGTGCGGACGGCCGATCAGCCCCCGCAGTTCACCGTCCGTGACGGTGAACGGCAGCTCCCGCTCACCCAGTTCGTGCTGCGCCGCGATCTTGCGCAGCAGCCGTGCGATGGACCGCTCCAGGGTGCGCACACCCGCCTCGCGCGTGTACTCGCCGGCGAGCCTGCGCAGCGCGCCCTCCTCGATCGTCACCTCGTCCCGGTGCAGGCCCGTCCGCTCCAGCTGGCGCGGAAGCAGGTGGTCGCGCGCGATGACGACCTTCTCGTCCTCGGTGTAGCCGTCCAGGCGCACGATCTCCATCCGGTCGGCCAGCGCCTCCGGGATCGCCTCCAGGACGTTGGCCGTGGCCAGGAAGACGACGTCGGACAGGTCCAGCTCCACCTCCAGGTAGTGGTCCCGGAAGGTGTGGTTCTGCGCCGGGTCCAGGACTTCGAGCAGGGCCGCGGCCGGGTCCCCGCGGAAGTCGGAACCCACCTTGTCGATCTCGTCCAGCAGGACCACCGGGTTCATCGACCCGGCCTCCTTGACGGCGCGCACGATCCGCCCGGGCAGCGCGCCGACGTACGTACGCCGGTGACCGCGGATCTCGGCCTCGTCGCGGACGCCGCCCAGGGCGACGCGCACGAACTTCCGTCCCATCGCGTGGGCGACGGACTCGCCGAGGCTGGTCTTTCCCACACCGGGCGGCCCGACGAGCGCGAGCACGGCACCGCCGCGCCGCCCGCCGATCACGCCCAGGCCCCGGTCGCCGCGCCGCTTGCGCACCGCCAGGTACTCGGTGATCCGCTCCTTCACGTCCTCCAGACCCGCGTGCTCGGCGTCCAGGACCGCCTTGGCGCCCTGGATGTCGTAAGCGGAAGCACTGTCATCGGTTCGCTCGTTCCACGGCATGTCGAGGATCGTGTCGAGCCAGGTGCGGATCCAGGAGCCCTCGGGGGACGCGTCGGAGGCGCGCTCCAGCTTGTCGACCTCCTTGAGCGCGGCCTCCCGGACCTTCTCGGGCAGGTCGGCGGCCTCGACGCGGGCGCGGTAGTCGTCGGACTCCTCGCCGTCGCTCTCCCCGTTCAGCTCGCGCAGCTCCTTGCGGACGGCCTCCAGCTGGCGCCGCAGCAGGAACTCGCGCTGCTGCTTGTCGACGCCCTCCTGGACGTCCTTGGCGATGGACTCGGCCACGTCCTGCTCGGCGAGGTGGTCGCG
Organism: Streptomyces sp. NPDC093064; assembly: GCF_044754605.1. Lineage (NCBI taxonomy): Bacteria > Bacillati > Actinomycetota > Actinomycetes > Kitasatosporales > Streptomycetaceae > Streptomyces > Streptomyces sp. NPDC093064. The sequence goes on along the minus strand of NZ_JBIVPK010000001.1, from coordinate 589,730 downwards.
CAGTTGCTGGGTGGCGAGCTTGAGACGGGCCACCGGGTCGGCCGTCTCCAGCAGCTCGACCTTCTGCTCGGTGGTCAGGAAGGGCGAGTAGCCGGAGTTGTCGGCGAGCGCGGAGACGTCGTCGATTGCCTGCACGCGGTCGACCACCTGCCAGGCGCCGCGCTTGCGCAGCCAGGCGGTGGCGAGCGCCTTGTACTCCTTCACCAGTTCGGCGACCTGGCCGGGCAGCGGCTCGGGCAGGTTCTCCTCGATCCGGGTCCCCTCGACCCACAGCGCCGCGCCAGGACCGGTGGTCCCGGCGCCGATCCGCACACGTCCGCGGCCGCGGATGAGCGCGCCCGGGTCACCGTCGGCCAGCCGGCCCACCTGCTCGACCGTGCCCAGCACACCGGTCTTGGCGTATGTCCCCTCGATCCGCGGCACCAGCAGCACCCTGGGCTTGCCTGGCTCGTCCCGCGCGGCGGCCTGCGCGGCCTCCACCGCGGCCCGTACCTCGGCGTGGCTCAGGTCGAGCGGAACCACCATCCCGGGCAGTACGACCTCGTCGTCGAGCGGCAGCACGGGCAGGGTGAGCGGTGTGAAGGCAGTGGACTCAGCAGCCATGATCTTCCCTTCGGCAGTCAAGTTGAGCTATGCCGACTCAATGCACGACGCCGGTCGATTGTTCCCCGGCATCTGTTCGCTCTGAGCGATCGGGCATCCACAAACAGCACACACAGGCAGAAAGGAGGGAGAAAGAAAGGAGACAGAGGAGAGAAGGGAGACAGAGGAGAGAAGGGAGAGCAAGGAGAGAGGAAGAGAGGGCAGACAGGACAGGGAGCCGGAAGAGGCTCAGGCCGTCCCGGGCGCGGCACCCGCCTCCGCGAGACGCGTCCGCCGCCAGCGCCGTATCACCGGCCACGTCGCCACGCCGAGCCCCACCGCGATCAGATGGCCGCAGCTCGTCATCGGATCGTCGAACGCGGCCAGGTCCTGAACCAGCATGCCCACGAACAGGGTGAGCAGGGGCCAGCGGAGCCAGGGCGTGAGCAGGCCGGCCAGGGCGCCGAGACTGGCCGCGACGCCGAAGCTGATGCCGTAGTCGAGGCGGTGCGCCGAACTGCCCGGCAGGCGGCCCGTGAGCACCGCGAGCCCGACGGGGACCTCGGTGGCGAGGGTGGCCAGGACGTGCCCGAACAGGAACACGCCGACGGTGCGCAGACCGCCTATCCGGCGTTCCAGCGCGGTGAGGACCAGCAGGAAGCACAGGGAGTACGCCGACACGACGCCGCCCGCGATCCACAGCGCGCTGGCCGGCAGCACCAGCAGGGGCGCCCGCACGAGGTGGGCGACATCCGTGCTGGAGCTCTGCTGCAGGGCGTCCACCACCGCGGGATCGGCGTACCGGGCGACGAGCGAGGTGACGACCAGCAGCGCCGCGTACCCGAAGGTGAAGGGGGTGCCGGTGGGGCTGGGCAGCAGCCGCCAGGGACGCAGACCGCGCAGCCCTCTGAATCCCACGGCGGGCCGCGCCGAGCGGGCCGGTTCCGCGCGCCCGCCTCCCAGGACGGCGCCGTGCGCCCGCTGCTGCGGCATCCCGTACAGCGCCTGCGACACCTGTACCGGAACGTCGGCCACGGCCGTGTCCGCGCCTCCGTCCGCGCCCTCGTCCATGACGGCGTCCGGAGGCAGGGGGCGACCCGAAGGTGCCGGCGGGCCCGAGGGGCCGGCCGTCGCGGTCCGTTCCACGGTGCGGCACTCCTTCCGTCGCGCTCCACACTTCGTGTGCCGGGCGCCCCTGTCCATGACCGACGCCACCCACGCAACAATTCTCAGCAACCTATTAGGTTCCCGGCGACCCCAGCGGGCCCGGCAACCCCGCAGACGGGCGAAGCCCGCGACGCGCTCGCACACGGGTGTCACCCTTAATTCATGTGGCCGTACGGGTCCGTTGGGGCAGGATGACCCCATGACCGGCTCGTACGACGCCCCCGAGGTGCTGGACCGCCGCGAGGGCCCCCACGGCGAGGTCGTGCTGCGCCGGCACGGGGCACTGCTGCAGATCATCGCCAACGGCTGCTTCCTGATGGACACCTCCGACGGACGCTCCGAGCGCCTCCTGGTCGACGCGGCGCTCACCGCGCTGCCGGAGCGGCGGGCACCGAGCGTCCTGATCGGCGGCCTCGGTGTCGGCTTCTCACTCGCGCACGCCGCGGCGGACCCGCACTGGGGACGGATCACCGTTGTCGAACGCGAACGCGCGATCATCGACTGGCACCGCGGCGGCCCCCTCGCCGAGCTGACCGCCCGCGCGCTGGCCGACCCGCGCACCGAGATCGTCGAAGGAGATCTGATCGCCTACGTCAATGAGACATCCGACACGTTCGACGCGCTGTGCCTGGACATCGACAACGGCCCCGACTGGACGGTCACCGAGGACAACCAGGAGCTGTACGGACAGGCCGGACTGACAAGCTGCGCAAGGGCGTTGAAGCCGGGCGGGGTACTCGCCGTGTGGTCCGCGAAGCCATCTGCGGAATTTGAAGGAACCTTGCGGAATGTCGGATTCCGACAGGTGCGCACCGAAGAGGTCCCCGTTGCCCGGGGCGTTCCGGACGTCGTGCATCTCGCGGTCCTACCTGGATAGCAAAGGTGTGGGGAGTCCCCGTACGCTGCTCCCTTGGCGCCGATCATTCAAGCGTCAATCGCAACTACGCGCAGTCAAGGAATCACCCCACGGATTCCGGAAAGCACACTCAGGGGCGGGCGATGGAGCAGACACACACCGCGCACAACGGCACGACGGCCACCCCGGGCGCCCAGCGCCGGGTCCTGGTGGTCGAGGACGACCAGACCATCATGGATGCCATCGCCACCCGCCTGCGCGCCGAGGGATTCCTCGTGCAGACCGCGGGCGACGGGCCGGCCGCCGTGGACACCGCCGAGGCCTGGCAGCCCGACCTGCTGATCCTCGACATCATGCTGCCCGGCTTCGACGGCCTGGAGGTCTGCCGCCGCGTGCAGGCCCAGCGCCCGGTGCCGGTGATGATGCTCACCGCGCGCGACGACGAGACCGACATGCTGGTCGGCCTCGGGGTCGGCGCGGACGACTACATGACCAAGCCGTTCTCGATGCGGGAGCTGGCCGCACGCGTGCACGTGCTGCTGCGCCGCATGGAGCGGGCCGCGCTGGCCGCGGCGACCCCGCGCAGCGGCATCCTGCGCCTGGGCGAGCTGGAGATCGACCACGCCCAGCGCCGGGTGCGCGTACGCGGCGAGGACGTCCACCTCACCCCGACCGAGTTCGACCTCCTGGTCTGCCTGGCGAACACCCCGCGCGCGGTGCTCTCGCGCGAGCAGCTGCTGGCGGAGGTGTGGGACTGGGCGGACGCCTCCGGCACCCGGACCGTGGACAGCCACATCAAGGCGCTGCGCCGGAAGATCGGCGCCGAGCGGATCCGCACGGTGCACGGCGTGGGCTACGCGCTGGAGACACCGACACCGTGAGCGACGGGCCGGCCGCACGGAGGGACCAGGGCGAGCCCTGGGGTGGCGTGCGCCCGTTCTCGATCAAGACCAAGCTGGGCGCGCTGGTCGTCATATCGGTGCTGATCACCACCGGTCTGCTGATGATCGCGGTGCGCACGGCGACCGAGCTGCGCTTCATCACGGTCTTCTCGATGATCGCCACACTGCTCATCACGCAGTTCGTGGCGCACTCGCTCACCGCGCCGCTGGACGAGATGAACACGGTGGCCCGCTCCATCTCGCACGGCGACTACACGCGCCGGGTGCGCGAGAACCGCCGGGACGAGCTGGGCGACCTGGCCCAGACGATCAACCGCATGGCCGACGAGCTGGCGGCCCAGGACCGCCAGCGCAAGGAGCTGGTGGCGAACGTCTCGCACGAGCTGCGCACGCCCATCGCGGGCCTGCGCGCGGTGCTGGAGAACATCGTCGACGGGGTCACCGAGGCCGACCCCGAGACCATGCGCACGGCACTGAAGCAGACCGAGCGGCTCGGCCGGCTGGTGGAGACGCTGCTGGACCTGTCCCGCCTCGACAACGGCGTGGTGCCGCTGAAACTGCGCCGCTTCGAGGTGTGGCCCTACCTGTCGGGCGTGCTGAAGGAGGCCAACATGGTCGCCTCGGCCCGCGCGGGCATCGCCTCCGACTCCGGCAGCCACACCCGTACGGACGTCCATCTGCACCTGGACGTCTTTCCGCCCGAGCTGACCGCGCACGCCGACCCCGAGCGCATCCACCAGGTGGTCGCCAACCTGATCGACAACGCGGTCAAGCACAGCCCGCCGCACGGGCGCGTGACGGTGAAGGCGCGGCGCGGCCCGCAGCCGCAGTCGCTGGAGCTGGAGGTCCTGGACGAGGGGCCCGGCATCCCGCGCTCGGAGTGGCACCGCGTCTTCGAGCGCTTCAACCGGGGCTCGGTGAACCGGCCGCACGGCCCGGGCAGCGACGGCGGCACCGGACTCGGCCTGGCGATCGCCCGCTGGGCGGTGGATCTGCACGGCGGCCGGATCGGGGTGGCCGAATCCGAGCGGGGCTGCCGGATCCTCGTCACTCTTCCGGGCCTGCCCTCTTTGCCAAGTTGACGTAAAGTTCAATCACGAACCCCAAGATCCACGAGCATCCGCGCAGGCGGACACGTGTGATCAGGCCGGGGCCTGCATCCCACAGGGGTCAGGCCCGGGTCCCCCCTTCCCTGGCGCAGCGGAACTACGCTTGTTTCCCGCCATTTCAAGCCCCGAAACCCGGGTTTTGATGTGACTTACATGACGAAGGAGTGGCCCGACCTGACCTTCCCCCCTTCAGGGGCGTAGCCTTTATTCCCGCTGTCCATCATTCTTGTGAAGCGGAAGAGGGCGGTTGCCGCCGTGTCGCCACAGTCCCCCAGTAACTCGAGCATCTCGACCGACACCGACCAAGCCGGGAAGAACCCCGCGGCCGCGTTCGGTGCCAACGAGTGGCTCGTCGACGAGATCTATCAGCAGTACCTCCAGGACCCGAACTCCGTAGACCGCGCCTGGTGGGACTTCTTCGCCGACTACAGGCCCGGGGCCGCCGCCCCGCAGGCTCCGGCGGGTACCGCGGTCGCGGGGGCCGCGGAGACCACCACCACGGCTCAGGCGGCGCCCGCCGCTCCGGCCGCCCCGGTCCGGCCCGCTCCGCAGGCCGCCGCCGCTCCGGTCGCTCCCGCGCAGCCTCCGGCCGCGCCGCGGCCCGCGGCAGCCGCTCCGGCTCCCGCGAAGCCCGCCGCTCAGGCCCCGGCGCCGGCGAAGCCCGCTGCCAAGGCCGAGCCCGCCGCAGAGGCACCCGGGGGTCCGGAGTTCGTCACGCTGCGTGGCCCCTCCGCCGCGGTCGCGAAGAACATGAACGCCTCGCTGGAGCTGCCCACGGCCACGTCCGTGCGCGCCGTCCCGGTGAAGCTGCTGTTCGACAACCGCATCGTCATCAACAACCACCTCAAGCGGGCCCGCGGCGGGAAGATCTCCTTCACGCACATCATCGGCTACGCGATGGTCCAGGCCATCAAGCAGATGCCGTCGATGAACTGGTCCTTCGCCCAGAAGGACGGCAAGCCCACCCTGGTCAAGCCGGACCACGTCAACCTCGGTCTGGCCATCGACCTGGTCAAGCCCAACGGCGACCGCCAGCTCGTCGTGGCCGCCATCAAGAAGGCCGAGACGCTGAACTTCTTCGAGTTCTGGCAGGCCTACGAGGACATCGTCCGTCGCGCCCGCGACAACAAGCTGACGATGGACGATTTCACCGGCGTCACCGTCTCCCTCACCAACCCCGGCGGTCTCGGCACGGTCCACTCCGTGCCGCGGCTGATGCCCGGCCAGTCGGTGATCATGGGCGTCGGCTCCATGGACTACCCGGCTGAGTTCCAGGGCACCTCCCAGGACACCCTGAACAAGCTCGGCATCTCCAAGGTCATGACGCTCACGTCGACCTACGACCACCGGGTGATCCAGGGCGCCGCCTCCGGCGAGTTCCTGCGCGCCGTCGCCAACCTGCTGCTCGGCGAGCACGACTTCTACGACGACATCTTCAAGTCGCTGCGCATCCCCTACGAGCCGGTCCGCTGGCTCAAGGACATCGACGCCTCGCACGACGACGACGTCACGAAGGCCGCCCGCGTCTTCGAGCTGATCCACTCCTACCGGGTCCGCGGCCACGTCATGGCCGACACCGACCCGCTGGAGTACCAGCAGCGCAAGCACCCCGACCTGGACATCACCGAGCACGGGCTCACCCTGTGGGACCTGGAGCGCGACTTCGCGGTCGGCGGCTTCGCCGGCAAGACGCTGATGAAGCTGCGCGACATCCTCGGCGTGCTGCGCGACTCGTACTGCCGCACGGTCGGCATCGAGTTCATGCACATCCAGGACCCCAGGCAGCGCAAGTGGATCCAGGACCGTGTGGAGCGCCCGCACTCCAAGCCGGAGCGCGAGGAGCAGCTGCGCATCCTGCGCCGGCTGAACGCGGCCGAGGCCTTCGAGACCTTCCTGCAGACGAAGTACGTCGGCCAGAAGCGGTTCTCCCTGGAGGGCGGCGAGTCCGTCATCCCGCTGCTTGACGCGGTCATCGACTCGGCGGCCGAGTCCCGCCTGGACGAGGTCGTCATCGGCATGGCCCACCGCGGCCGTCTCAACGTCCTGGCCAACATCGTCGGCAAGTCGTACGCGCAGATCTTCCGCGAGTTCGAGGGCAACCTCGACCCGAAGTCGATGCACGGCTCCGGCGACGTGAAGTACCACCTGGGCGCCGAGGGCACCTTCACCGGCCTGGACGGCGAGCAGATCAACGTCTCGCTGGTGGCCAACCCCTCCCACCTGGAGGCGGTGGACCCGATCCTGGAGGGCGTCTCCCGCGCCAAGCAGGACATCATCAACAAGGGCGGCACGGACTTCACGGTCCTGCCGGTGGCCATCCACGGCGACGCGGCCTTCGCGGGCCAGGGCGTGGTGGCCGAGACCCTGAACATGTCGCAGCTGCGCGGCTACCGCACCGGCGGCACGGTCCACATCGTCATCAACAACCAGGTCGGCTTCACGGCCGCCCCGGAGTCCTCGCGTTCGTCCATGTACGCGACGGACGTGGCGAGGATGATCGAGGCCCCGATCTTCCACGTGAACGGCGACGACCCGGAGGCCGTGGTCCGCGTGGCGCGGCTGGCCTTCGAGTTCCGCCAGGCGTTCAACAAGGACGTGGTGATCGACCTCATCTGCTACCGCCGCCGCGGTCACAACGAGTCGGACAACCCGGCCTTCACCCAGCCGCTGATGTACGACCTGATCGACAAGAAGCGCTCGGTGCGCAAGCTCTACACCGAGTCGCTGATCGGCCGGGGCGACATCACCCTGGAAGAGGCCGAGCAGGCGCTCCAGGACTACCAGGGCCAGCTGGAGAAGGTCTTCACCGAGGTCCGCGAGGCCACCTCCCAGCCGGCCTCCGGGGACGTCCAGGCGCCGCAGGACGGCTTCCCGGTCGCGGTGTCCACGGCCGTCTCCGCCGAGGTCGTCAAGCGCATCGCCGAGTCCCAGGTCAACATCCCGGACCACATCACCGTCCACCCGCGGCTGCTGCCGCAGCTCCAGCGCCGGGCGGCGATGGTCGAGGACGGCACGATCGACTGGGGCATGGGCGAGACCCTCGCCATCGGCTCGCTGCTCCTGGAGGGCGTCCCGGTCCGGCTGTCCGGCCAGGACTCCCGCCGCGGCACCTTCGGCCAGCGGCACGCGGTGATCATCGACCGTGAGACGGGCGAGGACTTCACCCCGCTGCTGTACCTGTCCGAGGACCAGGCCCGGTACAACGTCTACGACTCCCTGCTGTCCGAGTACGCGGCGATGGGCTTCGAGTACGGCTACTCGCTGGCCCGCCCGGACGCGCTGGTGATGTGGGAGGCGCAGTTCGGCGACTTCACCAACGGCGCCCAGACGGTGGTGGACGAGTTCATCTCCTCCGCCGAGCAGAAGTGGGGCCAGACCTCCGGCGTCACCCTGCTCCTGCCGCACGGCTACGAGGGCCAGGGCCCGGACCACTCCTCCGCCCGCCCGGAGCGGTTCCTCCAGCTCTGCGCGCAGAACAACATGACGGTCGCGATGCCGACCCTGCCGTCGAGCTACTTCCACCTCCTGCGGTGGCAGGTGCACAACCCGCACCACAAGCCGCTGGTCGTCTTCACCCCGAAGTCGATGCTGCGCCTGAAGGCCGCGGCGTCGAAGGCGGAGGAGTTCACCACGGGCCAGTTCCGTCCGGTCATCGGCGACGCGTCGGTGGACCCGGCGGCCGTGAAGAAGGTCGTCTTCACCGCGGGCAAGGTCTACTACGACCTGGACGCCGAGCGCCGCAAGCGGGGCGTGACGGACACGGCGATCATCCGCCTCGAGCGCCTGTACCCGCTGCCGGGTGCCGAGCTCCAGGCGGAGATCGCCAAGTACCCGAACGCGGAGAAGTACCTGTGGGCCCAGGAGGAGCCGGCGAACCAGGGTGCGTGGCCGTTCATCGCCCTGAACCTCATCGACCACCTGGACCTGGCGGTCGGCGCGGACATCCCGGCCGGCGAGCGCCTGCGCCGCATCTCCCGTCCGCACAGCTCCTCCCCGGCCGTCGGTTCCGCGAAGCGGCACCAGGCGGAGCAGGAGCAGCTCGTGCGCGAGGTGTTCGAGGCGTAACCGCTCCCGCGAGCCGTACCTGACCGGGCCGCACCCCCTGAACGGGGGTGCGGCCCGGTCGTTTCGGCGCACCTATCCTTGACCACATGTACTTCACAGACCGTGGCATCGAAGAGCTGGAGAAGCGGCGGGGCGAGGAGGAGGTCACCTTCGAGTGGCTGGCCGAGCAGCTGCGGACCTTCGTCGACCTGAATCCGGACTTCGAGGTGCCGGTGGAGCGGCTGGCGACCTGGCTGGCCCGGCTGGACGACGAGGACGACGAGGACGACGAGTAGGGACCGACGTCCGTTCGGTGCAGGGCGCCCCCTTGAGGGGGTGCCCTGTTCGCTTTTCAGGGGACCTGCCCCTGCCTCACCGGAACGAGTGTCTTGACTTCCCGTGAACGCGATATATCGTGGATAGCAGGCGACGCGATATGGCGTGTCGCGTCCCGTCCGGGGAGGTCTGCACCATGTCCGAATGGTCCGTCGGTGAGCCCAGGAAGCTCACCTTCGACGAGCCGGTGACCGCACTCAACGTCCGCATCGTGCACGGAGCGGTGAACGTCGTGGGTGCCGACGAGGGCCCGGCCCGCCTGGAGGTCTCGGAGATCGAGGGGCCGCCCCTGATCGTCACCCAGCAGGGCGGGACGCTGACGGTGGCGTACGAGGACCTGCCCTGGAAGGGCTTCCTCAAGTGGCTGGACAGCAAGGGCTGGCGGCGCAGCGCCGTGGTCTCCGTGACCGTTCCGGCAAGCGCGCGCGTGGAGCTGGGCGTGGTCGGTGCCGGCGCGACGGTCTCGGGGATCGACGGACGCGCGGAGGTCAAGGGCGTCTCCGGGGACACCACCCTGGTGGGCCTGACGGGCCCGGTGCGCGCGGACACCGTGTCGGGGAACGTGGAGGCGCAGGCCCTCTCCGGTGATCTGCGGTTCAACTCGGTCTCGGGCGACCTGACGGTGGTCGACGGCGCCGGTCCCTCGGTCAAAGCGGACTCGGTGAGCGGGTCGATGATCGTCGACCTCGACCCGACGGGCGGCCCCACCGACGTCAGCCTGACCAGCGTCTCCGGCGAGATCGCCATCCGGCTCCCCCACCCGGCGGACGCGCAGGTGGACGCGAACACCGCGAGCGGGACGGTGTCCAACGCCTTCGAGGACCTCAAGGTCAGCGGCCAGTGGGGTGCCAAGCGGATCACCGGCCGCCTCGGCGCGGGCAACGGCCGGCTGAAGGCGACCACCGTCTCCGGCTCCATCGCGCTGCTGCGGCGCCCGCCGGCGGAGGACGGACCGTGGGAGGCGGAGTCGCGGGACGCCCGCCCGGCCGGGGATTCCAGCGGCGGTACCGGCAATGGCACGACCGACAAGAAGGTGTTCTGACATGCCTCCCGTCTTCGCCCACGGCCGCCTGCGCCTCTACCTGCTCAAGCTGCTCGACGAGGCCCCGCGCCACGGCTACGAGGTGATCCGGCTGCTGGAGGAGCGCTTCCAGGGCCTGTACGCCCCCTCGGCGGGCACGGTGTATCCGCGGCTGGCCAAGCTGGAGGCCGAGGGCCTGGTCACGCACACCACCGAGGGCGGCCGCAAGGTGTACGCGATCACGGACGCGGGCCGCGCCGAACTGGCCGACCGCAGTGGTGAACTGGCCGACCTGGAACTGGAGATCCGCGAGTCCGTCGCCGAACTCGCCGCGGAGATCCGCGCCGATGTGCGCGGCGCCGCGGGCGATCTGCGGCGCGAGATGCGCGTGGCGGCGTCCCAGGCCCGGGAGGGCGCCGGGGAACGCGGAGAGTACGGAGAGCACGTCAAGGCCGACGACAAGGAGGCCTGGCAGGCCGCCAAGGAGGAGATGCGGCGCGTCAAGCAGGAGTGGAAGGAGCAGGCGCGGCGCGCGAAGGAAGAGAGCCGCAGGGCGCGCGACGAGGCCCAGCGGGCCCGGCGGCAGGCGAAGGAGGCGCAGGAGCAGGCGCGGACCCAGGCGCAGGAGGAGTTGCAGCGCATCGCCAAGCGGGTCCAGGAGCAGGTGCAGGACCACTTCAACCGGGGCGACTGGCCCACGGGGGTGCGCGAGGGCCTGACCGAACTGGCCAAGGAGTTCGGCGACTTCGGCAAGGACTACGTGGGCCGCACGACGGCCCGCCCCGAGTACTCCACGACCCCGGAGGACTTCCCGGCCGACTACGAACCGGCCTGGGCGCACGAGGACCTCACCGGCGATCCGGCCCGCGACCTGGACCGCCTGCTGGACCGCTTCCGCGACGACATCCGCGACACGGCCCGGGACAACGGCATCACCGCCGACCAGCTCCGTGAGACCCGCCGCCATCTGTCCACGGCGGCGGCCCACATCGCCTCGCTCCTGCACCGCCCGAAGGTCTGACGGCCGCCCGCCGGCCCACTCGGGCGGCCGCCCCTCGACTCAACCGGCCGCCCGCGCCTGTCCCCCGCCGTACAGCACGCGGGTCACCGACTCGTAGGTCACACCGTGGTCGGCGAGGGCCTCGGCGGGCACGCCCGGGCGGACGGTCAGCGCGAGGAGGATGTGCTCGTCGCCGATGTGCCGGTCGTGGTGGGCCATTGCCGAGCGCAGGGCCTTTTCGAGCGTGTCCTTGGCGCTCCGGCCGAAGGCGCGGCGGCCCGGCCAGGCACCCTTGCCCTGCCGGTCGCCGGACATCGCCCCAACACCGTGCGTCTCCTCCACCCGGGAGACGATCTCGGAGACGTCGATGCCCAGGTCCGCGAGGGCGTCGGTGTCGGCCCGGGACAGGCCCGCGCGCCGCCGCGCGTCGTGCAGCGCCTGCCGCACGGGCTCCCCGCGCTCGTCGAGCCCCAGCGCCGCCAGCGCGAAGGACCCACGGCTGCCCTCGCGGTCGAGCAGGGCGAGCAGCAGGTGCTCGGCGTCCACAGACTGCGCTCCCGCGTCCTCGGCGTACTCCACCGCCCCCCGCACCACGGCCCGGGCGTCCTTCGTGAACCGTTCGAACATCACTGCCTCCCGTACTTCTTGTGCACGGCCTGCCTGCTCACTCCGAGCCCGGCGGCGATCTCCTGCCACGACCAGCCCTGGTTGCGCGCACTGCGCACCTGTACCGCCTCCAGCTGCTCGAGCAGCCGGCGCAGCGCGGCGACAGCCCGCAGCCCGACTCGGGGATCGCGGTCGCCGGCGCGCTCGGCGAGATCCGTTGCTTCGGTCATGCTGTCAACCTACATTGACACACCGGGACCCGTCAACCATGGTTGACATATCCGGGGGTCGGAGACATTCGAGGGGCCGGAGACGCCCTGGGCGCGGGCAGACGAACGGCGGGCCCGGAAGACGCCCGGGCCCGCCGTTCGGAGAACAGGTGGCGAGAGTCAGGAGGTGGTGAGCACGACCTTGCCGAAGTGGCCGCCCGACTCCAGCCGCTCGAAGCCCTCGCGGGCCCGGTCGAGCGGCAGCACCTCGTCGATGACGGGACGGACCCCGGTGGCAGCACAGAAGGACAGCAGGTCCTCCAGTTCGTCCTTGGTGCCCATGGTCGAGCCGACGACCTTCAGCTCCAGGAAGAAGATGCGCGTCAGCTCGGCGTGGGACGGCCGGTCGCCGCTCGTGGCCCCGGAGATGACGATCGTGCCGCCGGGCCGCAGCGACTTGACCGAATGCGACCAGGTGGCCGCGCCGACGGTCTCGATCACCGCGTCCACCCGCTGCGGCAACCGCGCTCCCGGCTCCAGCGCCTCCACGGCGCCCAGCTCCACCGCGCGCCTGCGCTTGGCCTCGTCCCGGCTGGTGGCGAACACCCGCAGCCCGGCCGCCTTGCCGAGCACGATCGCGGCCGTGGCGACACCGCCGCCGGCTCCCTGGACGAGTACGGAGTCGCCGGGACGCACTCCGGCGTTGGTGAAGAGCATGCGGTACGCCGTGAGCCAGGCCGTGGGCAGGCAGGCGGCCTCCTCGAAGGAGAGCTCCTTGGGCTTGGGCAGGACGTTCCAGGTCGGCACGGCCACCTGTTCGGCGAAGGTGCCCTGGTAGCGCTCGGTGAGGATGGACCGGGGCTCCCCGGGCCCGACCCCGTACCCGCTCTGTCCGATCACGGAGTGCAGGACGACCTCGTTGCCGTCCTCGTCGACGCCGGCGGCGTCGCAGCCGAGGATCATGGGCAGCTTGTCCTCGGACAGCCCCACCCCCCTCAGCGACCAGAGGTCGTGGTGGTTCAGTGAGGCGGCCCTGACGTTGACCGTGCTCCAGCCGGGTCGGGTCCCGGGGGCGGGGCGCTCCCCCGACTCCAGGCCGCTCAGCGGCTGGTCGCGGTCGATTCGGGCGGCGTAGACAGCGAACATGACCTTGACCATAGGGGTGCGCTCCGGCCGGCGGAACCACGCGCCTCTGTGACGCTCACCCTCTTGCCAGGCAGGAGAGCACCGGGCAGGAGGAGAAAAGGAAACGGCCCCGTCCTCGGGGGACGGGGCCGTTCGGGTCGGCTCAGCGACGCGCCACGCCTTCGGCGCGGGCCGCGGCGGCCACCGCCGCGGTCACGGCCGGGGCCACCCGCTCGTCGAACGGCGAGGGGATCACGTAGTCGGCGGCGAGGTCGTCCCCGACGACCCCGGCGAGCGCCTCGGCCGCCGCGATCTTCATTCCCTCGGTGATCCGGGACGCCCGCACCTGGAGCGCGCCCGCGAAGATGCCGGGGAAGGCCAGAACGTTGTTGATCTGGTTGGGGAAGTCCGAGCGCCCGGTCGCCACAACCGCCGCGTACTTGTGCGCGACCTCGGGGTGCACCTCGGGGTTCGGGTTGGCCATGGCGAACACGAACGCGCCCTCGGCCATCGACGCCACGGCCTTCTCCGGTACCGTGCCGCCCGAGACGCCGATGAAGACGTCGGCGCCGGCCAGCGCGCCCTCCAGGGAACCGCTGATGCCGGCCTTGTTGGTGAACTCGGCCACCTCGCGCTTGACCTGCGTCAGGTCCGTGCGGTCGGCCGACACCACGCCCTTGCGGTCGGCGACCGCGACATCGCCGATGCCGGCCTGGATCAGCATCTTGGCGATGGCCACACCGGCCGCGCCCGCGCCCGAGATGACGGCCCGCAGGTCCCCGATCGCCCGCCCGCTCAGCCGGGCCGCGTTGCGCAGCGCCGCGAGGGTCACGACCGCCGTGCCGTGCTGGTCGTCGTGGAAGACCGGGATGTCCAGACGCTCCTGGAGCCTGCGCTCGATCTCGAAGCACCGGGGGGCCGAGATGTCCTCCAGGTTCACGCCGCCGAAGGACGGCGCGAGGCGCACCACGGTCTCGACGATCTCGTCGACGTCGGTGCAGTTCAGCGCGATCGGCACCGCGTCCACGCCGCCGAACTGCTTGAACAGGATCGCCTTGCCCTCCATCACCGGGAGGGAGGCTTCGGGGCCGATGTCACCGAGCCCCAGTACGGCCGTGCCGTCGGTCACGACGGCGACCACGGACGACTTCCACGTGTAGTCGTGGACCAGTTCCGGCTGCTCCGCGATGGCGGAGCACACGCGCGCGACGCCGGGCGTGTACGCCAGGGACAGGTCGTCCTTGTCGCGGACGGGCACGGTGGCCTGCACGGCCATCTTGCCGCCGCGGTGCAGCGCGAAGGCCGGATCGAAGGAATCGAGCGGCTCAGCCCCGCCGTCCTGATCCGTACCGCTGTCGCTGCGAGGATTGACGATCTCCGCTGCCACTTCGTTTTACCCCTTAAAGTGTTCATGGTTTGAGGGTTGCCGCTCCTGGTGAGGAGCGGGCGGGACCGCGCACGGACCGTGAGTGATGCCTTCGGTCCTCTACGCGACGGGCGCGCCGCACACGCGTCCGAGCCCCGGATGAGGGGTGTAGAGAACCTTCTTACCGGACGACCGGCGTCAACGACGAGTCCATAACGTCGAGGTCACATGACGGAGGCGCGGCACTTGGCCCAATATGGGGACAACTCGTCGTCGATTGCCCGACAAAGCCGCAACTGCACTCAAACACCATGTCCCGGCAGACCGCATCCTGAGACGGGCCGAAGGTCTTCCGGCCGAAAGAAGGCATTCCCGCAGATGGTCCGGCTTTGCCGAAGCCGCTCCGCGCGGTTCGGGGGTCACCCGTTATCCGATTTTGACATGGCGACTCCCCTGATTGGCGCAGCCCCAATGGCAAGATGCGGTCAATCACACGAGGTCGCAACACCCGAAGGTGTGTGTTCTCGTCGCCCCGTCGGCAGCTCCATCCATCAGCCGGAGGAACCACAATGACCGCACGCTCCACCCGTCGTACGACCGCCGCGCACTCCCGGCTAGCTGCGGTCGGTGCGATCGTGGTCACCGGCGCCCTGATCCTCACCGGCTGCGGCGACCAGACCAAGGACAAGAAGGAGCCGTCGGGCAGCGGCTCGGCGAAGACGGCCCCGCTGGCCGACAAGCTCCCGGCCCAGATCCGCGAAAAGGGCACCGTCAAGGTCGGCTCCGACATCGCGTACGCGCCGGTCGAGTTCAAGGACAAGTCCGGCAACGTCGTCGGCCTCGACCCCGACGTCGCGGCCGCCCTGGGCAAGCAGCTCGGGGTGACCTTCGACTTCGAGAACGGCACCTTCGACGCCCTGCTCACCGGTCTGCGGTCCAACCGCTACGACATCGCGATGTCGGCCATGACGGACAACAAGAGCCGTCAGGACGGCATCGACCCGAGCACGGGCAAGAAGGTCGGCGAGGGCGTCGACTTCGTCGACTACCTGACGGCCGGTGTCTCGATCTACACCCGCAAGGGCGACACCAAGGGCATCAACAGCTGGTCCGACCTGTGCGGCAAGAAGATCGCCCTGGAGCGCGGCACCGTCTCGGAGGACCTCGCGAAGTCCGAGGCGAAGAAGTGCCCGGCCAACAAGAAGCTCACCATCGAGCCGTTCGACGACGACCAGCAGGCCCAGACCCGTCTGCGCTCGGGCGGCGCGGACGCGGTCTCCTCCGACTTCCCGGTCGCCGCGTACGCGGTGAAGACCTCCGGCGGCGGCAACGACTTCGAGGTCGTCGGCCCGCAGGTCCAGGCCGCCCCGTACGGTATCGCCGTCAGCAAGGCGAACACCCAGCTGCGCGACGCGCTCCAGGCCGCGGTGAACGCGATCATCCAGAACGGCGAGTACGAGAAGATCCTGGAGAAGTGGGGCGTCCAGGACGGTGCCGTGAAGGAATCCGTCATCAACGGCGGCAAGTGACCGCGCCGAGCAGCCGCTGAGAGGCGACACCCGTGACTGCTGACATCGACAAGACGGCGGGGACCAAGGACACGCCCCCGGCCGGACCGCAGGCCATCAAGGCCATTCCGGTCCGGCACTACGGGCGGTACCTCACCGCCGCCGTCGCGATCGCGATTCTGGTCGCGATCATCTACGCGTTCGGCCAGGGCAAGATCAACTGGCACGCGGTTCCGGACTACTTCTTCGACGACCGGATCATCACCGGCGTCGGCAAGACCCTCCTGCTGACGGTCCTGTCGATGGTGATCGGCATCGTCGGCGGCATCATCCTGGCGGTGATGCGCCTGTCGAAGAACCCGGTGACCTCGTCCATCGCCTGGTTCTACATCTGGTTCTTCCGCGGCACCCCGGTCCTGGTCCAGCTGTTCCTGTGGTTCAACCTGGGCCTGGTCTTCGAGTACATCAACCTGATGCCGTTCTACAAGGACTACTGGTCGAACTTCATGACGCCGCTCCTGACGGCGCTGCTCGGCCTGGGTCTGAACGAGGCGGCGTACATGGCGGAGATCTGCCGCGCCGGTCTGCTCGCCGTCGACGAGGGCCAGACGGAGGCCGCCCACGCGCTGGGCATGAGCCACTCCAAGACCCTGCGCCGGATCGTCATCCCGCAGGCCATGCGGGTGATCGTGCCGCCGACCGGCAACGAGGTCATCAACATGCTGAAGACGACCTCGCTCGTGGCGGCCGTCCAGTTCTCGGAGCTGTTCCGCTACGCCCAGGACATCGGCCAGGTCTCCGGCGCCCCGGTGGAGATGTACTTCCTCGCCGCCGCCTGGTACCTGATCATGACCTCGGTGCTGAGCGTCGGCCAGTACTACATCGAGCGGTACTACGCCCGCGGCTCCAGCCGCAGCCTGCCGCCGACGCCGTGGCAGAAGGTCAGGGCGCACCTGACGTCCTTCTCCAGCAGGAAGGTCACGGCATGACCGACAAGCTCACCAAGCAGGACACCACCGTGCGCGACGCCGGCGTCGCGATGGTGAAGGCCGAGGGCGTCCACAAGTCCTTCGGCCAGGTGGAGGTGCTCAAGGGCATCGACCTGGAGGTCAGGCCCGGCGAGGTGTTCTGCCTCATCGGCCCCTCCGGCTCCGGCAAGTCGACGTTCCTGCGCTGCATCAACCACCTGGAGAAGGTCAACGCGGGCCGGCTGTACGTCGACGGCGAGCTCGTCGGCTACCGCCAGCAGGGCGACAAGCTGTACGAGCTGCGCGACCGCGAGGTCGCCTTGAAGCGCCGGGACATCGGCATGGTCTTCCAGCGCTTCAACCTGTTCCCGCACATGACCGCGCTGGAGAACGTCATCGAGGCGCCGGTCCAGGTCAAGGGTGTGAACAAGGGCGAGGCCAGGGACCGGGCCGTGCAGCTGCTGGAGCGCGTGGGCCTGGCCGACCGGGCGGGGCACTACCCCTCGCAGCTCTCCGGCGGTCAGCAGCAGCGCGTGGCGATCGCCCGCGCCCTGGCCATGGACCCCAAGCTCATGCTGTTCGACGAGCCGACCTCGGCGCTCGACCCGGAACTGGTCGGTGACGTCCTCGACGTCATGCGCGACCTCGCCGAGTCCGGCATGACGATGGTCGTCGTCACCCACGAGATGGGCTTCGCCCGCGAGGTGGGCGACAGCCTGGTCTTCATGGACGAGGGCGTGGTGGTGGAATCCGGCCATCCGCGCGAGGTCCTGACGAACCCGCAGCACGAGCGCACGCAGTCGTTCCTGTCGAAGGTGCTGTAGCAGGGCCGGGACGAGAACGGACGAGGGGCGGTACGGGATGGATCCCGTACCGCCCCTCCCGCGTGCGGTGCGCGGGAGCCCTACTTGAGGGCGAGCAGCAGTGTGTCCGACGGCGAGCACCACACCGGGCGGGCCTCCGTGAAGCCCTGGCCGCGCAGTACGCGCGCGTGCCAGGCGGCGGACGGCATGTCCCCGTCGGCGTGCTCGCCGTAGATCTCGAAGCGGCGGTCCGTCGGTTCGGCCAGGGCCGGGTCCTTGGCGGCCAGCTGCCACCACTCGGCCCAGTCCAGGGCGCCGGCCCGCTTGGCCTGTTCCATGCGTGCGTGCCGCTGGGCGCGTTCGGCCGCGTTGATCCTGGGGGTGGTCTCGTCGATCATGTGGTCCGCGTTCATGAAGACACCACCGTCGCGGACGAGTTCCGCGACCCGGCCGTAGAGGGCGGCGAGGGGTTCGCTGTGCAGCCAGTGCAGGGCCGTGGCGGTCAGGACGGCGTCGTAGGAGTCGTACGGCAGTTTCGCCGGCCAGTCGGGGTTCTTGAGGTCCGCGGTCACGAAGGAGACCCGGTCGTCGCCGTCGAAGGTGCCGCGCGCGATGGCGAGCAGCGCCGGGTCGAGGTCGACGCCGGTGCTGGTGGCCCCGGGGAAGCGGGCGAGCAGCCGGGCGGTGATGCTGCCGGTGCCGCAGGCGAGGTCCAGGACGCGCGGGGCGGTGCCGACGAGCGCCTCGACCATGTCGAGCATGATGCGGAAGCGTTCCTCGCGGTCGGGCATGTACCACTCCTGCTGGCGGTCCCAGCTCTCCTGCCAGGCGACCCAGTCGGCCCCCTCCGCGGTGATGCCCGTCCTCGTGTCCGTCATCGCAGCCCTCCCTGCCCACGCCACGTAATACCCTTGAAGGCCAGCCGGCTGTTACCCGACCGCTCCCCCGACCATAGAGCGCCTCCGTAAGGACTACAAGTGGAACTGGCCTATTACTCGGATTACGCCGTACGGCTCGTCAACAGCGAGGAACCGGCTCGGGGCAAGGACACTCTGACCTCGGTCGACGCGATCCGGGACCTGTTCGGCGCCAACTCCTCCGCGGCCCGCCGCGCCGCCGACGCCGATGTCACGCGCTTCCGCTCGGTGCGGGGCCGGCTGCGCTCGGTCTTCGAGGCGGCCGACCAGGGCGACGAGACGCTCGCGGTGGCCCTGCTGAACTCCCTGCTGCTGGAGTTCCCGGTGAGCCCGCAGATCTCGGGACACGACCACCGCGACGACGACGGCCGCCCGCTGTGGCACATGCACCTGGCGGACCACCCGTCCAACGCGACCGCCGGCTACGCGGCGATCGCGGCGATGGGGCTGGCCTTCCACCTCACGGAGTACGGCGTCGACCGCCTCGGCCTGTGCGAGGCGGCGCCGTGCCGCAACGCCTACCTGGACACCTCCACCAACCGCTCGCGCCGCTACTGCTCCGACCGCTGCGCGACCCGCGCGAACGTCGCCGCCTACCGGGCCCGCAAGCGCCTGGAGGCCGACCGGTCGGTGAACACGGGCCGGGCCGCCGACAGCGCCCAGCGCACCAGCGCCAGCGGCGAGCGCTGAGCGCGTCCGCGCGGCCGGTAGCGGAACCGCACCCTGCCCAGGACCAGATCCTCGGGCACAGCCCCGTAGTCGGTGCTGTCCCCACCCGCGTACGCGTTGTCGCCCAGCACCCACCAGCCGCTGTCGCGCCGCTCCGAGGCGCGCTTGACGACCAGCAGGTCCTGCTGGAACGGATGCCGCAGGACCACCACGTCACCGGGCCGGATCCGGGCGCCGTACTGCACCACGAGCCGGTCCCCGTGGTGCAGCGTGGGCACCATGGACGGCCCGGTCACCTCGGCCAGCCCGAAGGGCAGTACGGCGCCCCTGCCCTCGGTCTCCTGCGACAGCTCCGGCATCCCCGGCACCTCCCCGGTCACGTTCCTCCACCAGTCTCAGTCTCACCCCGGACTTTTGTCCTAAGCCCTAGGGGGCACTCGCGAAAACACACCTGGCAGGGAGTAATGTCCCACCTGAGAAGACGATCACGAGGAAGGATGGCTCCATGCTTTCCCGCCTGTTTGCCCCCAAGGTCAAGGTCAGCGCACACTGCGACCTTCCCTGCGGTGTGTACGACCCGGCCCAGGCCCGCATCGAGGCGGAGTCGGTGAAGGCCGTCCAGGAGAAGATGGCCGCGAACGACGACCCGCACTTCCAGACGCGTGCCACCGTCATCAAGGAGCAGCGCGCCGAACTGGCCAAGCACCACGTCTCCGTGCTGTGGAGCGACTACTTCAAGCCCCCGCACTTCGAGAAGTACCCGGAGCTCCACCAGCTGGTCAACGACACGCTGAAGGCCCTCTCCGCCGCCAAGGCCTCGACCGACCCGGCCACGGGCCAGAAGGCGCTGGACTACATCGCCCAGATCGACAAGATCTTCTGGGAGACCAAGAAGGCCTGACCTTCGATCACGTTTTCCGACCCGCGGTCTCCTCGACCGCTCGGTCACCCGGCCCGCACCCGGCCCGCAGACCGCCGAACACGGCGTCCATGCGGCCCGGGTGCGGTCTTTTTCTCCCGCCACGTGGCCGGCGGCCGGCGTGGCATGCTGGCGGAGTGACGCCCGAGGACCTGGTGCGGCTGCGGCGGGCCCGTGACCGTATGGACCGTGACTACGCCGAGCCGCTGGACGTGGCCGCGCTCGCGCGGACCGCGCTGATGTCGCCGGGGCACTTCCAGCGCAGTTTCCGGGCCGAGTACGGGGAGACGCCGTACGGGTACCTGATGACGCGGCGTATCGAGCGGGCGAAGGCGCTGCTCAGGCGGGGGGACATGAGCGTGACGGAGGTGTGCCTGGCGGTGGGCTGTACGTCGCTGGGATCCTTCAGCTCGCGGTTCACCGAACTCGTCGGCGAGACCCCGAGCGCCTACCGGGCGCGGTCGCACGACGACGGGGCCGTGATCCCGGCCTGCGTGGTCCGGACCTTCACCCGCCCCAGGCGAGCGGGACCGCCGCCCGCGCCCTAGGTCCTGTCGTCACATTCCCGTCGTCGCCCGAAGGGCGGCTCCGCGGCGTCTGGTGCGTGCTCTCGGCGTGCCGGGCGGAAGTCCTCGTACTGGACGTACTTGGGCTTTCGCCCGGTGTGGCGAGAGTGCGTGCCAGGCGTCGCGGGGCAGGCGGGAATTTGACGACAGGGCCTAGTGGCGTCGCGAGCCGGTGAAGCTTTCCGGTCGCAGCACTAGCGTGAGGGCATGGACCTCAAACTGCGCCAGTGCTTCATCGCCGTCGACGACCACGACAAGGCGCTCACCTTCTACCGCGACGTGCTGGGGCTGGAAGTCCGCAACGACGTCGGTTTCGAGGGGATGCGGTGGGTCACCGTGGGGTCGCCGCTGCAACCGGACGTGGAGATCGTCCTGGAGCCGCCCGCGGCGAATCCGGACGCCTCCCCCGCCGACCGGGAGGCCATGGCCCGGCTGCTGGCCAAGGGCATGCTGCGCGGGGTCATCTTCAGCACCGCCGACTGCGACGCCCTCTTCGCCCGCGTCCAGGAGTACGGCGCCGATGTCGTCCAGGAGCCGACGGACCAGCCGTACGGGGTGCGCGACTGCGCCTTCCGCGATCCGGCCGGGAACATGCTGCGCTTCCTGGAGCGGTCGCGGGACGAGCGGTCCTGAGCCCGGAGGGTCCGCGGGGTCAGGACCTGTCCCGGCCGGTGACGGGTTCACGCCACATCGGCCACATCCGGGGGCCGTCCGGGATGTCGAGGGTGCGGTCGGCGTAGGTGAAGCCCAGACGTTCGTAGAGCTTCGTGCTGCGCTCGCTGCTGGCCTCCAGATAGGCGGGCAGGCCCTCGCGGTCGCAGTGGTCGAGGACGTGCTGGACGAGGGCGCTGCCCAGGCCCTCCCCCTGGCGGGCCGGTGCGACGCCGATCATCCACAGGTACTCGTGGGCGCGGTCCGCCGGATGCGACTCGGCCATCAGCCGGGCGATCTCCTCCACCCGCGCGTTCGCCGGGTCGACGCTCTCGCGCAGCCGCACGGCGTCGTCGGCCTCGTCCCCGCCGTCCCCGCCGTCCGCGCGGTCCGGACCGTCGCCGTCGGCCGCCGGCATCGACAGCCACAGCGCGCACGCCGTGCCGTCCTCGGTCACGTCGATCCGGCCCTCGGCGAGCACGATGTCGGTGAAGGCGGCCATCAGCCGGTGGTGGGTCGTCCGGCGGTACTCCCGCTCCGGGAAGACCCAGCCGCTGACCGGGTCGTCCTGGAAGGCCTCGTCCAGCAGCCGCACGACCAGTTCCCGGTCGTCTTCCCCCGCCGCCCGGATGCCCACGCCCATCTTCCGCCCTCTCAGCTCAAGTGCCTCTCAGAATACGGGAGTTGAGCCTAAGCGAAAGAGGCGGTCCGCGCACGCCGTGGGGCAGTGCGGGGACCGCCGCACCGGAGCCGCCGGCGGCCGTACGAGGTCAGGAGCCGTACGGACCCGGCGGCTCCGGGATCCTCCCCGGCGCGGTCAGCTGGTGCGTCTGGTCACGAACTCGGCCAGGGCCAGCAGGCCGCCCGCGTTCGCCGGATCCGGTACGGCGCGGGCCAGGTCGTCCACGGCCCGGGCCATCCGGTCGGCCGCCTGGGCCTGCGCCCAGTCCCGGCCGCCGGCCCGCTCCACCACCAGCGTCATACGCTCCTCCTCCCCCTGCTGGTGGGGCCGGGCGTACAGCTCGGCCAGTTCGGCCGCGGCCGGGGTGCCGGAGGTCAGCGCGGCGACCACCGGCAGGGACTTCTTGCGGGCGGCGAGGTCGGCGCCGGCCGGTTTCCCGGTGCGGGCCGGATCCCCCCATATGCCGATCACGTCGTCGATCAGCTGGAAGGCGAGCCCCGCCTGCCGGCCGAACGCGTCCAGCGCCCCGACCTCCTCCTCACCCGCTCCCGCGTACAGGGCCCCCACGGCGCAGGCGCAGCCGAGCAGCGCGCCCGTCTTGGCCTCGGCCATGACGAGCACCTCGGCGAGCGTGACCTCGCCGGGGGCGCGCCGTTCCAGGGCGGTGTCCGCCCGCTGGCCCTCGCACAGTTCGACGATGCAGGCCGCGAGCCGGGCGGCGGCGGCCGGTGACGCCGGATGCGGGTTCTCGGCGAGCAGCCCCAGGGCCAGCGCCTGGAGCGCGTCTCCGGCGAGGATCGCGTCGTTCTCGCCGAACACCGTCCACGCCGTGGGCCGGTGCCGTCGGGTGGCGTCCCGGTCCATCACGTCGTCGTGCAGCAACGTGAAGTTGTGGACCAGCTCCACCGCCGCCGCGGCCCGCGCCGCCACCGCCCGCGCGGGCGGCCCGCCGAGCGCGGTGGCCGCCGTGAGGACCAGTGCCGGACGGATGGCCTTGCCCCCGTTGCCCGCGGCCGGGCTGCCGTCCGCGTGCTCCCAGCCGAAGTGGTAGCGCGCGATCCGGCGCATCGCGGCGGGCAGGGAGGCGACGGCCGTCCGCAGTTCGGGATCGACCGACGCCCGGGACCGTTCGAGGATCACCGCCGCGTCGTGCCCGTCGTGCCCGTCGAAAGCCGCCGGTCCGCCCGTGCCACCGCCGGCGGCGGGCCGGGGAAGGGTCTCGGCGGAGCCGGGTCCCGTCGGCCACTTGGCCCCGGCGGGGCGGGGCACGCCGGTCGGGCGACGCGTCGTCTCCGTCATGAACTCAACCATCCGATCCACATCCGATGCCCCGCGAAGAGACCGCGGACGGCGGCGTTTCCGCAGCCGGAACTGGGCGCGTACCCCCCGGGTGTACCCGGCCCGGCGGGCCGGGACACCGGGAGCCGGCGCGCGTGATCAGCGCCAACGGCCGACCTCGATGTTCTCCAGGACGCCCAGCGCGTCAGGCACCAGCACCGCCGCCGAGTAGTAGGCCGTCACCAGGTACTTGATGACCGCCTGCTCGTTGATGCCCATGAACCGCACGGACAGGCTCGGCTCGATCTCGTCGGGGATGCCCTTCGCGCGCAGCCCGATGACACCCTGGTCGTCCTCGCCGGTCCGCAGGGCGATGATCGAGCTGGTCCGCGCCTCGGTGACCGGGATCTTGTTGCACGGGAAGATCGGCACACCGCGCCAGGTGGGGATGCGGTTTCCCCCCATGTCGATGGTCTCCGGAACCAGGCCCCGCTTGTTCAGCTCGCGACCGAACGCGGCGATCGCGCGCGGATGGGCGAGGAACAGCTTGGTGCCGCGCCGCCGGCTGAGCAGCTCGTCCATGTCGTCGGGGCTCGGCACGCCGTCGTGCGGGTGGATCCGCTGGTCGTACTCGCAGTTGTGGAGCAGGCCGAAGTCGCGGTTGTTGATCAGCTCGTGCTCCTGGCGCTCCTTCAACGCCTCGACGGTCAGCCGGAGTTGCTGCTCCGTCTGGTTCATCGGCTGGTTGTAGAGGTCGGCCACGCGCGAGTGCATGCGCAGAACGGTCTGCGCGATGCTCAGTTCGTACTCGCGGGGGCTGGCCTCGTAGTCGACGAAGGTGTGCGGGATGTCCGGCTCACCGCTGTGTCCGGCGGCGAGTTCGACCGCCTTCTCCCCGTACTTGTTGGCGCCCTGCTCGGGGATCGAGACCTGCTGCCGGAGGTGGGTGCGCAGTGATTCGGCGCGGTCGGCGACCTGTTCGAAGTCGTGGCGGGACAGCACGAGGACGGTGCACGCGGTGTCCGCGCGGGCCGTGTACTCCCAGATGGCGTCCGGGTCGAGGAGCGACTGCTCACCGAAGTACGCGCCGTTGGCGAGGACGCCGAGGACCTGGTCGTCGCCGTAGGGGCCGGTGCCGACCTTCTGGACCCTGCCGTGCGCCAGCAGGTACACCTCCTCGGTCTGGCTGCCGAAGGAGGCGATCACCTGGCCCGCCTCGATCTCACGCTGGCGGCAGCGCCGGGCCAGCTCCGAGAGCACGTCGTCGTCCTCATAGCCCCGCAGCGCCGGCAGTTCGCCGAGTTCGGCCGGGATGACCTCGACGCGGTCGCCGGTCTTCACGAAGGTGATGCGGCCGTCGCCGACGGCGTAGGTGAGCCGCCGGTTCACCCGGTACGTGCCGCCCTGCACGTCGACCCAGGGCAGCATGCGCAGCAGCCAGCGTGAGCTGATCTCCTGCATCTGGGGAACGGACTTGGTGGTGGTGGCCAGGTTCCGCGCGGCCGCGGTGCCGAGGCTCTGCTGCGGCCGGTCCTGCTCCGTGCGGACCTCTTCGCCTACCGACATAGAGAATTGCCTTCCCGCTCATGCCCGGCACGCTCGGCGCCGTGCATCGATTTGCGTGCGCCAGCCTTCCATCACGGAGCGTGGTCGTGCTATTACCCGAAAGAGCGGGAATGGATCACCGTCGCCCCGGGCAGAAATGGCGGTTCCCCCTTCCGTGACCAGCGGATTCGCGGCAGCTCGGCGGCCGTGCCACCGTCCGGGCCGGGCGGGGACAATGGCCGGGTGACCAGCTCCGCCGCCCCCGGCCTCGCCGCGCTGTCCCCCCGGCTGCCCTCGCCCCTCCAGGAGGTCGCCGACGACCGCTTCTCCCGTCACGGCCTGCGGCTGCTCCTCAAGCGCGACGACCTGATCCACCCGGAGCTGACCGGCAACAAGTGGCGCAAACTCGCCCCGAACCTGCGGGCCGCGGCCGGCCGGACGGTCGTGACCTTCGGCGGCGCCTACTCCAACCACCTGCGTGCGACGGCCGCCGCGGGCCGTCTGCTGGGCCTGCCGACGGTCGGCGTGGTCCGCGGCCAGGAGCTGGCCGGGCGCCCGCTGAACCCCTCCTTGGCGCGTTGCGTGGCGGACGGGATGCGGCTGCACTTCGCCGACCGGTCGACGTACCGCCGCAAGGCCGAGCCCGAGACGCTGGCGGCCCTGCTGCGCGCCGCGGACGCCGAGGAGGCCCATGTGGTCCCCGAGGGCGGCAGCAACGCCCTGGCGGTACGCGGCTGCCGGGCCCTGGGCGAGGAGCTGGGCGAGCAGGCGGACGTCGTCGCCCTGGCCTGCGGCACCGGCGGCACCCTGGCCGGCCTGGCCGCCGGGCTCGCGCCCGGCCGGCGCGCCCTGGGCATACCGGTCCTCAGGGGCGGCTTCCTGGCGGCGGACATCGAGGCCCTCCAGGAGCGGGCCTTCGGCGCCCGGCGCGGCACGTGGTCGCTCGACGAGCGCTTCCACTGCGGCGGCTACGCCCGTGTCCCGGCCGGACTCGACGCCTTCGCGGAGGACTTCACCGCCCGGCACGGAGTCCCCGTCGAGCGCCTCTACGTCGCGAAGCTGCTGTACGGCCTGGTCACCCTGGCCGGCGAGGGCGCCTTCCCGCGCGGGACGACGATCGCCGCGGTCGTCACAGGGAGGCCCTTCCCGGCGCCCGCCTGAGCCGCCCGTCGACCGGACGCTGCTACCCGGCCGTCATACCCGCACCCGTCCGAACCACCCCGCCATCACGGTCGCACCCGCACCCGCCTGAGCCGCCCGGGCCCCTCCCGCCCCGACCCGGCACCTGGACGTCACGACGCGGCCTCCGGGAGGCCCCGCCCGGCCCCTCACCACACCACCCGGCCCGGCACCCGGACGCCCCCCACTCGGCCCCTCAAAGGCCCCGCCCGGTCGCTCACGCCGCCTCCCGGTAGGCGGCCGCCTCCTCCAGGTCCAGCCTGCGCAGCAGGGTGCGCAGCATCTCGTCGTCGATGTAGCGGCCGTCCCGCAGGCGTACGAAGACCGCGCGCTCGGCACTGATCACGTCCCGGGACAGCCGGCGGTAGGTGTCGTCGACCGACTCGCCGGTGACCGGGTTGACCTGGCCGAGCCGCTCCCAGACGGAGTTGCGGCGGCGCTCCAGGACCGCGCGGAGCCGGTCGGCGAGCGGCGGGGGCAGGGCGTTGCGCTCGTCGGCCAGGAGTTCGTCCAGGCGCCGCTCGGCGGCCAGGGAGGCCTGCGCCTGCGCGTTCGCCTCGGCCAGGGTCTCCGCCCGTACGTCGCGGCCGGGGAACTTCAGCACGCGGATCAGCGGCGGCAGCGTCAGTCCCTGCACCACCAGGGTCCCGATGACCGTCGTGAAGGTCAGGAAGAGCAGCAGGTTGCGCTTCGGGAAGGGCGCGCCGTCGTGCAGCGTGACCGGGATCGAGAAGGCGATGGCCAGGGACACCACGCCTCGCATCCCGGCCCACGCGGTGACCATCGCGCCCCTCCAGGTGGGGTTCTCCTCGCGCTCCCGGACACGCCGGGACAGCAGCCGGGGCAGGAACGCCGCCGGGTACACCCACACGAACCGGGTGGCGACGACCACCAGGAAGACGGCGACCGCGTACCAGGCGGCCTCGGGCCCGGAGTACGCCCCGAGGCCCTTGAGGACCACCGGCAGCTGAAGTCCGATGAGGGCGAACACCGACGACTCCAGGACGAACGCCACCATCCGCCACACCGCGTCCTCCTGGAGCCGGGTGGCGAAGTCGACCTCCCACGCGCGGTGGCCGAGGTAGAGGGCGACGGTGACGACGGCCAGGACGCCGGAGGCGTGCACCTGCTCGGCGACGCCGTAGGCGACGAACGGGATCAGTAGAGAGAGCGTGTTCTGCAGCAGCGCCTCCTTCAGGTGGGTGCGCAGCCAGTGCAGCGGCGCCATCAGCACCAGCCCGATTCCGACGCCGCCGATCGCCGCGATCAGGAACTCGCTCACGCCGCCCGCCCAGGTCGCGCCCTCGCCGACCGCTGCGGCCAGCGCCACCCGGTAGGCGGTGATCGCGGTGGCGTCGTTGAGCAGGGACTCGCCCTGGAGGATCGTGGTGATCCGCGAGGGCAGCCCGACCCGGCGGGCCACCGCCGTCGCCGCGACCGCGTCCGGCGGCGCCACCACCGCGCCCAGCACCAGCGCCGCGGTCAGCGGCAGTCCCGGCACCAGCAGGTACACGGCCCAGCCGACCACGAAGGTCGCGAACAGCACGTACCCGACGGAGAGCAGCGCCACGGGCCGCAGCTGCGCGCGCAGGTCGAGGTAGGAGCTGTCGATGGCGGAGGTGTACAGCAGCGGCGGCAGCAGCAGGGGCAGGACCACGCCCGGGTCGAGGGCGTAGGCGGGGACGCCGGGGACGTAGGCGACCGCCAGTCCGACCGCGACCAGCAGCAGGGGCGCCGGTACGGGGGTGCGCCGGGCGGCCCCGGCCACCGCGGCACTGCCCGCCACCAGGAACAGCAGCGGCACTACGTCCATGGTCCTCGCCCACCCATCGTTCGTCGCCCGTCCGCTTTCCGCGCGGTCACCCGCACGCCCGTCGTAATCTGGCAATCATGAAACAGTGCACGCACGCCGGCACGCTGCCGCATCCGGAGCCCGAGCCCGAGAGCGACACGTGTCCGGAGTGCCTGGCGGACGGCACGCATCCGGTGCAGTTGCGGCTGTGCCTGTCCTGTGGCCACGTCGGATGCTGCGACTCCTCGCCGGGACAGCATGCGACCAAGCACCACAAGGACACCGGACACCCGGTGATGCGGACCTTCGAGCCCGGCGAGGACTGGCGCTGGTGCTTCGTGGACCACGTGCTGGTGTGACCGGAATCGGGGACGGTTCGACCGTCTGACGTGTGGGTACGTCAACCCGGCGCCCGCCGTTCCCATTTGGGCCCGCAGAACCTCTAGCCACGGAGCGTATGCGTAGCTTTACTATGAGTGACAGCAAGGGGTTGGGGCTCCGGGACAGAAAGGCCGGGCGCGCGGTAGCGTCACCGCTGAACCATGTATCGCGTTGTCCCGGGGGGATGCCCCCGGCCCTGAGAGAGCTTGTACCACCTTGGAGGTGAGGGTGTCCCAGATCGCAGGCGAGCCCGTGGCGAACCAGGACTTCGTGGAGGTCCGGCTGCCGGCTGCGGGTGCCTACCTGTCGGTGCTGCGGACGGCCACGGCCGGTCTCGCGGCCCGTTTGGACTTCACCCTCGACGAGATCGAGGACCTGCGCATCGCGGTGGACGAGGCCTGCGCGATCCTGCTCCAGCAGGCCGTGCCCGGCTCGGTGCTCAGTTGTGTCTTCCGGCTGGTCGACGACTCGCTCGAGGTCACCGTCTCGGCCCCGACGACGGACGGTCACGCGCCTTCGCGGGACACGTTCGCCTGGACCGTCCTGTCCGCCCTCGCGGGCAAGGTCTCCTCCGCCGTGGACGACGACAAGACCGTGTCGATCAGCCTCTACAAACAGCGCGGCGCGGGACCCGGGCCGGCGTGAGGAACGGGGACGGGCCGGTGCGGGACGAAGAGCGCGGCACACGGGAGATGCCGGCCGAGGGCGGGACTCCCGCCCGCGCGGACGGGGCCGGAGCCCCGGGCGGGGCCGCCCGGGGCGGTCCGGCCGCGGCCCGGCGCGCGGCGGACGGTATCGACGGCATCCCCGAGCAGGCCAGGCCCCACCCGGAGGACGAGGCGCTGGTCGCCGGCCACGGCGGTCCTCCCCCTCACGGGGACTCCCCCTGTTCGAGCGAAGGCGAGAACGGCGAGGGCTCGGGGAAGGAGGCGAGGGCTCGGGGAAGGGCAGCGGGCGGGACGATGAGCGAGCACGAGCGAGACTCCGAGGCCGGGTCGCGGGCCGCACCGATCGTGCACAACGCGCGACACGACCCTCACGACCGCAGTGGCGCGCGTGCCATGTTCGTCGAACTGCGCTCCCTGAAGGAGGGCAGCGCGCAGTACGCCGAGCTGCGCAACCAGCTGGTCCGCATGCACCTGCCGCTCGTCGAGCACCTTGCGCGCCGCTTCCGCAACCGCGGCGAGCCGCTGGACGACCTCACGCAGGTCGCCACCATCGGCCTGATCAAGTCGGTCGACCGCTTCGACCCGGACCGCGGCGTGGAGTTCTCCACGTATGCGACTCCGACGGTCGTCGGCGAGATCAAGCGGCACTTCCGGGACAAGGGCTGGGCGGTGCGTGTGCCGCGCCGGCTCCAGGAGCTGCGCCTGGCGCTGACCACCGCGACGGCCGAGCTGTCCCAGCTGCACGGCCGCTCCCCGACGGTGCACGAGCTCGCCGAGAAGCTCGCCATCTCCGAGGAGGAGGTCCTGGAGGGCCTGGAGTCGGCCAACGCCTACTCCACGCTGTCGCTGGACGTGCCCGACACGGACGACGAGTCCCCGGCGGTCGCGGACACCCTGGGCGCAGAGGACGAGGCGCTGGAGGGCGTGGAGTACCGGGAGTCACTGAAGCCGCTGCTGGAGGATCTCCCGCCGCGCGAGAAGCGGATCCTGCTGCTGCGCTTCTTCGGCAACATGACCCAGTCGCAGATCGCGCAGGAGGTCGGCATCTCGCAGATGCACGTCTCCCGGCTGCTGGCCCGCACACTGGCCCAGCTGCGGGAGAAGCTGCTGGTGGAGGAGTAGCGGAAAGGCCGCGAGGGCCACGGGGACCGGGACGGCCGGGGCGGAGGCCGGCCGCGGGGCTATCGCTGCCCGGTCTCCCCGGCCCGGCCCGGGCCCTTGATGCCGAGGGCCTGCGTCGTCTCAGGGTTCACGAGCAACACCAGCGACGCCACGGCCACCACGGCGAGCACGATGCCGGCCGGGATGGCCACACCGTCGGCCCGCAGCAGTGTGTAGGCGACGGGCAGCGCCATGATCTGCGTGATGACCGCCGGTCCCCGGCTCCAGCTGCGGCGCAGCAGCAGTCCGCGGGCGGCGAGCAGCGGCAGCAGCGCGAGCACGAGCACCGTGATGCCCCCGGTGACGCCGGTCTGCCGGTCGCCCTCGTGGCCGCTGATGCCCGCGACGAGCATCCAGATCCCGCCGGCCACCAGCACGAGCCCTTCCAGGGCGGCCAGCGCCGCCGCGTACGTCAGCCGCCGCGGGCGCGGCCCCGCTGTGTCCGCGGCGTCCGGGGCGTCCGTGGTCCTGGGGGTGGGGTTGCGGTCACTGCTCACCCCAGCAGCGTAGCCCTCGCGGCACGGACCACCGTGTGCAGGCTCACGTCCCGATCTCTTACCCAGTCCCTACCTCGGGGTGGGGCGGGTACTGTCCGGTAGGTACGCTGCACCTCATGCGTGCACTACTCGTGGTCAATCCAGCGGCAACCACCACAAGCGCACGTACGCGCGACGTCCTGATCCACGCGCTCGCCAGCGAGATGAAGCTGGACGCGGTCACCACCCAGTACCGCGGCCACGCCCGCGACCTCGGCCGGCAGGCCGCGGACAGCGACGACATCGACCTGATCGTGGCCCTCGGCGGCGACGGCACGGTCAACGAGGTCGTCAACGGCCTGCTGCACCGCGGCCCGGATCCCCAGCGCCTGCCGCACCTGGCGGTGGTGCCCGGCGGTTCCACCAACGTCTTCGCCCGCGCCCTGGGCCTGCCCAACGACGCCGTGGAGGCCACCGGCGCGATCCTGGACGCCCTGCGCCGGGGCGGCGAGCGCACGGTCGGCCTGGGGCTGGCCTCGGGCACGCCCGGCACCGACGACGCGGCGGTGCCGGAGCGCTGGTTCACCTTCAACGCCGGGCTCGGCTTCGACGCCGGTGTGGTCGGCCGCGTGGAGCAGCAGCGCGAGCGCGGCAAGAAGTCCACGCACGCCCTGTACGTACGGCAGGTGGTCCGCCAGTTCCTCGGGGAGCAGAGCCGCCGGCACGGGACGATCACCCTGGAGCGGCCCGGGGAGGACCCGCTCACCGAGCTGGTGGTGGCGATAGTCTCGAACACCTCGCCGTGGACGTATCTCGGCAATCGCCCGATGTACACGTCGCCTAAGTCCTCGTTCGATACCGGGCTCGACGTGCTCGGTCTCAGCCGTCTGTCCACCGCCGCGGTTGCCCGGTATGGCACCCAGTTGCTCACTTCGTCCCCCGACCGCGGCCCCCATGGCAGGCATGCGGCCTCCCTGCACGATCTGAGCCGCTTCACCTTGCATTCGAAGGTGCCGCTCCCCCTCCAGATGGACGGTGACCACCTGGGGCTGCGTAGAAGCGTGACGTTCACAGGCGTACGCCGTGCACTGCGTGTGATTGTGTGAGTAGAAGGGCCCAAAGTCCTTTCACTCGAACGTTTAGGCCAGGATCCACCCCATGGAAGTACGGCTGTGACCTAGTCGACACCGAGGAATCAAAAAAAACTTTCCGGAAGGGGTTGTATCCGCCGCTGAGGTTTGCGAGTCTCTACGTGGCGATCGGGACGGCCCACCACACGGGCCCCAGAGATCACCGGAACCCCTCTCCAAATCACAGGACCACGCCAGGGAACCTGGCAGTCGGCCCTTCCCTTGTTGAGGGATTCGTGAAAGCGTTCACATTCACAAGCAACAGCACGTCACACCAAGAGAGGTAGCAGCCATGGACTGGCGTCACAACGCCGTTTGCCGCGAGGAAGACCCCGAGCTGTTCTTCCCCATCGGCAACACCGGTCCTGCGCTGCTGCAGATCGAGGAAGCCAAGGCCGTCTGCCGTCGCTGCCCGGTTATGGAGCAGTGCCTGCAGTGGGCGCTCGAGTCCGGTCAGGACTCCGGCGTCTGGGGTGGTCTCAGCGAGGACGAGCGCCGCGCGATGAAGCGCCGCGCCGCCCGCAACCGGGCTCGTCAGGCCTCCGCCTGACCACAGCCACCCCGCTGACAGCCTGAGCTTGGCGGCGCGTACAGCGAGTACGCATCTCCCGCCCCCGAGCCGCAGCGCGCAGTACCCCCGATGCGCACACAAGCCGCAACGAGCGACTGGCCTCGGACCGATTTCGGTCCGAGGCTCTTTGCTGTGCGGGGTCCGATGCTGTTGCCGTGCGGGCTACTTGTGCGCTTGCACGGGAATGTCGAGGACCACCCGGGTGCCACGCTCCGGGGCCGGCACCATGTCGAAGGTGCCGCCCAACTCCCCCTCGACCAGGGTCCGTACGATCTGGAGGCCGAGGTTGCCGGAATTGTGCGGGTCGAAGCCGTCAGGCAGACCCACGCCGTCGTCCTGGACGGTGACGAGCAGTCGGGCCTCGCGCGAGGTGCCGCCGCGGACCGCGGAGACCTCCACCGTCCCCGTCTCGCCCTCGCCGAAGCCGTGTTCCAGGGCGTTCTGCAGAACCTCGGTCAGCACCATCGACAGCGGGGTGGCGACCTCGGCGTCCAGGATCCCGAAGCGGCCGCTGCGCCGCCCGGTCACCTTGCCCGGCGAGATCTCGGCGACCATCGCCAGCACCCGGTCGGCGATCTCGTCGAACTCCACGCGCTCGTCCAGGTTCTGGGACAGCGTCTCGTGCACGATGGCGATCGACCCGACCCGGCGGACCGCCTCCTCCAGGGCCTCCCGGCCACGTTCGGACTCGATGCGCCGAGCCTGGAGCCTGAGCAGGGCCGCCACCGTCTGGAGGTTGTTCTTGACCCGGTGGTGGATCTCCCGGATCGTCGCGTCCTTGGTGATCAACTCCCGCTCGCGTCGGCGCAGTTCGGTCACGTCCCGGAGCAGCACCAGCGAACCTATGCGGGTGCCCTTGGGCTTGAGCGGGATCGCCCGGAACTGGATCACCCCGTCGTGGGCCTCGATCTCGAACTCCCGGGGCGCCCAGCCGCTGGCCAGCTTCACCAGCGCCTCGTCCACCGGGGCCCGGGAGGGGGCGAGTTCGGCGGTGGCTTCGCCCAGGTGGTGGCCGACGAGGTCGGCGGCGAGGCCGAGGCGGTGGTAGGCGGAGAGCGCGTTGGGCGAGGCGTACTGGACGATGCCGTCCGCGTCCAGCCGGATCAGGCCGTCGCCGACGCGCGGCGAGGCGTCCATGTCGACCTGCTGGTCCGGGAAGGGGAAGGAACCGGCCGCGATCATCTGCGCCAGGTCCGAGGCGCTCTGCAGATACGTCAGCTCCAGCCGGCTCGGGGTGCGCACGGTCAGCAGGTTGGTGTTGCGCGCGATGACGCCGAGGACGCGCCCCTCCCGCCGCACCGGGATGGACTCGACGCGGACCGGGACCTCCTCGCGCCACTCAGGGTCGCCCTCCCGCACGATCCGGCCCTCGTCGAGCGCGGCGTCCAGCATCGGGCGGCGGCCGCGCGGGACGAGGTGGCCGACCATGTCGTTCTGGTAGGAGGTGGGTCCGGTGTTGGGCCGCATCTGGGCGACCGAGACGTACCGGGTGCCATCCAGGGTGGGGACCCACAGGACCAGGTCGGCGAAGGAGAGGTCGGAGAGCAGCTGCCACTCCGAGACCAGCATGTGCAGCCACTCGAGATCGGAGTCGTCGAGCGCGGTGTGCTGGCGTACGAGTTCGTTCATGGAGGGCACGTCTGCGAGCGTACCCGCGTGTTTGTACGGTCCTGAAATAGGCGGAGGCGGCGGGCCCCGGAGACACCCGCGGGCCGCGGCGCCTGAGAGGGACCCTCAACCCTCCCGGCACCGCAGCCCGGAGCAGCATCGGCCGCGGGCGTGCGGTCCCGGTCGGCCGAAGGATGAGGAACCGGGGCAGTCAGGGCAGAGAGCTCCGGATCCTCGGTCCGCCTTCCTGTGCGGGGAAGACGGAGGCTCGTGCGTTCACCTGTCGTGCGCGGCCGGTGCCGCGCGCGTGCGCTCTTCGAGACGCCTCACAGCATTCTGGACTAGACCACTTGCCCTGTCCATGTCCGGGACGGCGGTTGTTGTGTTTTCTTCACCGAACGACCGGTCGGGACGGAGCCGGGCCGGCCTGCCGACCGGATCTCCCGGCACGCTCCCCGCAGCCTAGCCCGCCCGGCTCGGCGGCGGGGCCGGATGGCGCGGTGGATTTCCGTGAGCGCCTCGACTTCCCCGGCTCACACCGTGTAACGCCGGTCGCGATCCGCCCCGGGCGGCCGTCCCCACCGCCTCGGGCACGCGGGCGGAGGAGCACGGCGCGGACGGGCCCGACTCTGTTAGATTGGGCTTGGATTGGTCTAAACCACACGACCCCCGTTGTCGGGTCCGTCCCCTTCAGATCCTCCTCAGATCGGCAGGCCCAGCGTGGAAGTTGTCATCGTTCCGGATGCCAGAGCGGGCGGCGAACTCATCGCCGAGGCGATGGCGCGGCTGCTCCGGCGCAAGCCCGACGCCCTGCTCGGCGTAGCCACGGGCTCCACTCCCCTGCCCGTGTACGAGGCGCTGGCGGCCAAGGTGCGCTCCGGCGCCGCGGACATCTCGCGGGCGCGGATCGCCCAGCTCGACGAGTACGTGGGGCTGCCCGCCGACCACCCCGAGTCCTACCGCTCGGTGCTGCGCCGGGAGGTGCTGGAGCCCCTCGGCATCGGGATGGACGCCTTCCTCGGGCCCGACGGCACCGCCGAGGACGTCCTGTCGGCCTGCTCGGCCTACGACCGTGCCCTGGCCGAGGCCGGCGGTGTCGACCTGCAACTGCTCGGGATCGGGACCGACGGGCACATCGGGTTCAACGAGCCGTGCTCGTCGCTCGCCTCGCGCACCCGGATCAAGACCCTGACCGAGCAGACCCGCGTCGACAACGCACGCTTCTTCGACGGCGATGTCGACCAGGTGCCGCACCACGTCATCACGCAGGGCATCGGGACGATCCTGGAGGCGCGGCACCTGGTGCTGCTGGCCACGGGCGAGGGCAAGGCGGACGCGGTCGCGGCGACCGTCGAGGGCCCGCTGGCCGCCGTCTGCCCCGCCTCGGCCCTTCAGCTCCACCCGCACGCGACGGTCGTCGTCGACGAGGCCGCCGCGTCCAAGCTGAAGCTCGCCGACTACTTCCGCCATGCGTACACCAACAAGCCTGACTGGCAGGGCATCTAGCCACTCGCATGGTTCTGGGCACGCAGACGCCGGCCACCCCGCAGGGGGCGGCCGGCGTCGCCGAGTCGACAGCCGTAAGGCTTGGCCGGGGCGGCCTCACACGCATGGTGCCGCCACGGCGGCGGGCGTGGCGGGGTCACAACCGCGGCGGCGGGCAGTCCCGAGGCGGCAGCGCCGGGCGAGCGTCCCGCCGGCTGGACGCCGACCGGGGCCGGCGCCGCCCCGCCCCCATCTCGCCACGGAAGCCCGAGCCGACGCGCCAGGGTCGGCCGGGA
Organism: Streptomyces sp. NPDC093064; assembly: GCF_044754605.1. Taxonomy (NCBI): domain Bacteria; kingdom Bacillati; phylum Actinomycetota; class Actinomycetes; order Kitasatosporales; family Streptomycetaceae; genus Streptomyces; species Streptomyces sp. NPDC093064. Next base: position 554,154 of record NZ_JBIVPK010000001.1, on the reverse strand, counting down.
GGAATCCCGGGGCGGGTCGGCCGGCACGGCTGGCTCCCGGGCCTGCGGATGGCCTCGCGGAACGGGTCCCAGGCGTCGACTGCCCAGGTCAGCCGGAAGGGAACACCTCACCGCTCCCGGCCCAGCGGGCCACCTCACCGGCCCGGTCCCGGGCCGCCACCGTCCACGTCGCCAGGGAGAAACACCTCCCCACTCCTGGCCCACCGGAGCGCCGCTGTCTGCTGTGTGTCACCGGTGGTGCGCCGGGAGGTCACGGACCCGGGCGGTCGAGTGGCCGGCGGCGGTGTGGGCGCCGGCAGGCGGTTCACTCGCCGGTGATGGCCTCCGCCGCCGCTCGGCCGCAGACGCGGGCCGCGCCGTGGGTGGCGATGTGGAGGGCGCCTCGTGGGGGCGCCTGGGGGACGCCCATCTCGACGATCACCGTGTCCGGGCGGGCCGCGAGCAGGGTGTCCAGGGCGGCCGCCATCCAGGGGTGGCGGTGCTCGTCGCGGACGACGGCCACCACCCGCCGGGTGCCGGCCTCCTCAAGGGCCGCGCGGCCCGCGTCCTCGCCGGCGAAGCTGCCCGTCCGGGTGCCCGGCAGGAGGCGGCAGAGCTCGGCGGCCACGCCCCACGGGGTCTCGTCGCCGACGGCGATGTTGGCGACGGGGGTGAGGGCGGCGACATAGGGCGGATCCGTGAGCGGGGTGAAGCCCTCCGCGGCGGTGACGCGCAGCGCTCGCCGGGCCGCCCGCAGCCCGACCACCGGGTCGGCGTCGCCGCGCGTCCCGGCAGGGCCCGCGGCCGCGGCGGTCCAGCGGGCGAGGGCGCGGACCCGGTCGGCCGCGTCCGCCAGCCGCTCCTCGGGCAGTTCGCCGGAGCGGACCGCGGCGACCAGGGCGTCGCGCAGACCGGTCACGGTCTCCTGGTCGGCCAGTCCGCCGCCCACGCAGATCGCGTCGGCCCCGGCGGCGATGGCCAGGACGCTGCCGCGCCGGATGCCGTAGTTGTCCGCGATGGCCCGCATCTCCATACCGTCGGTGACGATCAGGCCCTCGTAGCCGAGTTCGCCGCGCAGGAGGTCGGTCAGCACCCGGCGGGACAACGTTGCCGGAAGGTCGGGGTCCAGGGCCGGCACCAGGATGTGGGCGCTCATCACGGCCTTGCTGCCGGCGGCGATCGCCGCGCGGAACGGGGCCAGCTCGCGTTCCTGGAGCACCTCGGCGCCCACGTCGATGCGGGGCATCGCGTGGTGGGAGTCCACGGCGGTGTCGCCGTGCCCGGGGAAGTGCTTGGTGCAGGCGGCGACCCCCGCGGACTGGAGGCCGGTGACGTAGGCGGCGGTGTGCCGGGCGACCAGGTCGGTGGCGGCACCGAAGGACCGTACGCCGATGACCGGATTGCCGGGGTTGGAGTTGACGTCCGCGGAGGGCGCCCAGTTGAAGTTCACTCCGCACTCGGCCAGCCGCCTGCCGAGTTCGCGCGCGACGGCCTGGGTCAGTTCCACGTCGTCCACCGCGCCCAGCGCGTGGTTGCCGGGGAAGCTGGAGCCGGTGCGCACCTCCAGACGGGTGACGTCGCCGCCCTCCTCGTCGATGGCGACCAGGACGTCCTCGCGTTCGGCGCGCAACTGGGCGGTGAGGGCGGCCAGCTGTTCGGGCGAGGCGATGTTCCGGCCGAACAGGCCGACCGAGGACAGGCCCTCGCCGAGGCGCCGGAGCAGCCAGTCGGGGGCCGTGGTCCCGGTGAAGCCGGGCTGGAGGACGGTCAGCGCGTCGCGGGTGAGTGTGTCGGTGCCGCTGGCGATTGTCGTCATCGGGTGGCGTTATCCCTTCACGGCGCCCGCGGTCAGGCCGCTGACGGCCTTCCGCTGGAGGTAGACGAAGAGGACCAGGATCGGGACGGCGAAGAGGGAGGAGGCGGCCATGGTCGCGCCCCAGTCGTCGCCGAACTGGGTCTGGAAGCTGGACAGCCACAGCGGCAGCGTCTTGGCCTCGATGTCCTTGTTCAGCACCAGCACGAGGGCGAACTCGTTCCAGGCGGTGATGAAGCCGAACAGTGAGGTGGCCATCAGGCCCGGGGCGAGCAGCGGCAGGATGACCCGGCGGAAGGCCGTCATACGGGAGCAGCCGTCCACCATGGCCGCCTCCTCCAGTTCCTTGGGCACGGCGGCGACGAAGCCGCGCAGCGTCAGGATGGTGAAGGGCAGGATCATCATCGTGTAGAAGAGCGTCAGCGGCACGAGGCTGTTCAGCATCGACGCGTCCCGCACGATCATGTAGATGGCGATGATCATGACTTCCCAGGGCGCCATCTGGGCCAGCATGAAGCCGATGACGAAGCCGCGCCGCCCCTTGAACCGCATCCGCGCCAGGGCGAAGGAGCCGGCCAGCGCGATGATCAGCGAGAAGACGACGGCGAGGACCGTGACGGTCACCGAGTTGGTGACGTACGTCCAGAAGTGGTCGACCTGCGTCGCCGTCTTGAAGTGTTCGAAGGTGAAGTCGACCGGGAACCAGACCGGGTCCTCGGAGATGATGTCGCCGGTCGGCTTGAACGCCGTGGAGAACATCCAGTACACGGGGAAGACGAAGCCGATGAACAGGACGACGGCCGTGGCGTTGGGCCACAGGCGGCCGAAGAGCGAGCGCTTCACAGCTCGTCCTCCTCTTGCTTGAGCACGATCCTGAGGTAGTAGGCGGTCAGGCCGAGCAGGATCAGGATGGTCAGGACGGCGATCGCCGCACCCATGCCGTAGTGCTGGTTGCCGATGCCCTCGACGTAGGCGTAGACGGGCAGGATCTCGGTGAGCCGGTCCGGGCCGCCGGTGTTGATGAGAAGGACCTGTGCGAACGCCTTGAAGACCCAGATGATCTCCAGGAAGGTCGTCGCGTAGAGGAAGGGCCGCAGATACGGCAGGGTGACCGTGGTGAAGCTCCGCCAGGCACCGGCGCCGTCGAGAGAGGCCGCCTCGTACAGCTCGACGGGGATGGTGGTGGTCGCCGCGTACAGGTTGATCGCGACGAACGGGATGGACCCCCACACGATCAGCGCGGTGATGACGAAGAACGTCGACATCTGGCTGCTGGTCCAGCTGTAGTCGGCCATCGAGTGCCAGCCGAGCTTGTCCAGCAACCAGTTGACGACGCCGAAGCGCTGGGCGAACAGCCACTGGTAGACGGTGCTGGCCGCCACGATGGGCATGGCCCAGGCCAGCACCAGGCCGATCAGCAGCGTGAACCGCATGCGCTTGCCGAGGCGGGCGAGCAGCAGGCCGATCAGCGTGCCCAGGACCATGATCAGGGCGACGTTGACGGCCGTGAACAGGACCGATCGGAGCGTGACCCGCCAGAAGTCCTCGCTGGTGAGGGTTTCCTTGTAGTTGTCGATGCCGTTCCACTCGGTGACGTGCTGGATCAGCTGCGTCATGTTGAGGTTCTGGAACGACAGCAGGAAGTCCTTCAGCAGCGGCCAGCCGAGCAGCAGCACGGTGGCCGCGCAGGCGGGCAGCAGCAACAGATAGGGGGCGAACCCGCCGCTGCGCGAGGCGGCTCGCGGTATCGGACCGCCGGGTGCCCGGCCGTCCGCCCTACGGGCGTCCACCGGGCCTGAGGGCGGCCGTTCGGTCTGCACGGTCATGCTCGCGATCTCTCTTCTCGGCCGAGGGGCCCTAGGTACGTCGACCCACGTACAGGTGCCGGGGCGGGGCGGCCGTCCGTGGTACGGCCACTCCGCCCCGGCTCACCCGGTGCTACTGCTTCTGCGCCAGACGCTTGTTGAACTCGCCCTCGACCTGCTTGGCGGCCTCGGCCGGGGACTTTCCGTTCAGCACGGCGGTCATGTAGGCCTTGACCGGGTTCGGCTCGTTCTCCACTGCGGCCCACTCCGGGATCAGCGGCGTGGTGCCACCGCCCGCGGCGGCCGGGGCGGCGGCCTCGGCGACGGCGTTGCCCTGGAGGTTGCTCTGCAGCGCCTCCTTGTTCGGGATGACGCCGTTCTCCTTGGCCAGCTGGCCCTCGTACTGGTCGGAGAGGGCGACCTTCAGGAACTCCCTGGCGAGCTCCTGCTTCTTGCTGCCCGCGGCGACGGCGAGGTTGGAGCCGCCGAGGAAAACGCCCTCGGGCTTGTCGGCCGCGGCGCCCGGGATGGTGAAGTAGCCGATCTCCTTCTCGATCTTCGGGTTGGCCTTGATCGCGATACCGGCCTCCCAGCCCATGCCGATGAAGGCGCCGACCTTGCCCTTGGCGAAGACCTCGCCCTGCTGCGGGTGGGCCTCGTCCTTGTCCTTGGGCGCCTTGGACAGGGCCTGGAACTTCTTGTAGGTCTCCATGGCGGCGGCGACCTTCGGGTCGGCCAGGTTGGAGACGTACTTGTCGCCGTCCTTCTTCACCAGCTCGCCGCCCTCGCCGATCACCAGGCCGACGAAGTGGTACCAGTTCTGGCCGGGCAGGTAGATCGGTTCGGCGCCGGTCTTGTCACCGACCTTCTTGAGGTCGGCGTAGAACTCGTCGCGGGTCTTGGGGGTGTCCTTGACGCCGGCGTCGGCCCAGAGCTTCTTGTTGTAGAGGACGACGCGGTTGGCGAAGTACCACGGTGCCGCGTACTGCTTGCCGTCGAAGACGGACGAGTTGTTGAGGGAATCGGTCCAGTCGCCGCCGATCGAGGACTTCAGGTCCGCGAGGTCGGCGAGGCCGCCGGTCTTGGCGTAGGCCGGGGTCTGGGTGTTGCCGATCTCGAAGACGTCCGGCGGGTTCTCCTCGGACAGGGCGGTGGTCAGCTTCTGCTGGATGCCGTCCCACTGCTGGATCTCGAACTTGACCTTCGCCTTGGTCTTGGCCTCGAAGGCCGCGGCGACGTCCTTCTGCCACTGGTCCGGGGAGGAGCCGTCCATCACCCACACGGTGAGGGTCTGGCCGGCGTAGCCGTCCTTGCCGGTCTTGGCCTTGCCCCCGTTGTCGTCCTTGCCGCCCCCACACGCCGCGATGGAGACCATCATGCCCGCGATACCGATCGCGGCTACCAGCTTGCGCTTCACGCCACCCTCCTCAGGGATGCCACAAACCCCCCTGCCTCCCCGCGGTTGAGCGACATCCGAGCGTCGGCGCGTAACCGCCCGTGGGGCCGGGACCTGGACCAATGGTGTAGACCAGTACGGGGAGCTTGGCCCAGACCAATAGGGCTGTCAAGAGTGCACCGACCCGCTCACGTGGTCCGTTATGCGACCGCGATATGCAGGGACCTTTCATTGTTCGTCCGGCAAAATGGACGCCCACGTTCCACCGGACCAGTGGCGGCCGCACACGGCCCGCCGGCCGCCCTGGCCAGGTGGACCACCCGCCCTGGCCGGGGCGATGGACTAGACCAGCCGGAGTCGCAACGGTATACAGAGGAGATCACGGAGCGTACGGGTGGCCACCCGGCACGCGAAGCCGTGCCACGATGTGAGCCGGGGCCGACGGGACGTCGGCCGCTTCGGCACTGGAGCCGGGAAGGCGGAGCATGAGCACCGACGTCAGCAGTGCGGAGAACGAGGGTGGGGCGACCGTCCGTACCGCGCGCGTGCCCAAGTACTACCGCCTGAAGAAGCACCTGCTCGACATCACCCAGACGCTGCCGCCGGGCACTCCGGTCCCGCCGGAGCGGACCCTGGCGGCCGAGTTCGACACCTCGCGCACCACGGTGCGGCAGGCGCTCCAGGAACTCGTCGTCGAGGGCCGGCTGGAGCGCATCCAGGGCAAGGGCACCTTCGTGGCCAAGCCGAAGGTCTCCCAGGCGCTGCAACTGACCTCCTACACCGAGGACATGCGCGCCCAGGGCCTGGAGCCGACCTCGCAGCTGCTGGACATCGGCTACGTGACCGCCGACGACCGCCTGGCCGAGCTGCTCGACATCACCGCCGGTGGGCGCGTGCTGCGCATCGAGCGGCTGCGCATGGCCAACGGCGAGCCGATGGCCATCGAGACCACCCACCTGTCGGCCAAGCGCTTCCCGGCGCTGCGGCGCAGCCTGGTGAAGTACACCTCCCTCTACACCGCCCTAGCCGAGGTCTACGACGTCCATCTCGCCGAGGCCGAGGAGACCATCGAGACCTCGCTGGCCACTCCGCGCGAGGCGGGCCTGCTCGGCACCGACGTGGGCCTGCCGATGCTGCTGCTCTCCCGGCACTCCCTGGACCGGGAGGGCCGGCCGGTGGAGTGGGTGCGGTCGGTGTACCGCGGGGACCGCTACAAGTTCGTGGCACGTCTCAAGCGCCCGCAGGAGTAAGGGTCTTGTGACGGCGTAAGAATCTCGTGGCGGTCCGCGGCGTCATGCGCACGAGGGATTCCGCACGTGTGACACCGTGACCTAGATTGCCTGCGCACTGCACGGACGCTCGCCGGTGATCAGCTAGGGGACGGAGTCGCCACATGTCGAATGCCCCGGAAGCCACCAGAGCGGTGGTGACACCCTTACGGGTCGTCATCGCCCTCTGCCTCGTCGCCCCCTTCGTGGCGCTGCTGTGGGTGGGATCGTACGCGAAGACGGATCCGGTGTTCATAGGGATCCCGTTCTTCTACTGGTACCAGATGCTGTGGGTGGTCCTCTCCGCGGCCCTGACGATGACCGCGTACCGGCTGTGGCTGCGTGATCAGCGCGCCGCCCGGGCCTCGCAGGCCGCCCGGACCGCCACGGCCGAGGACGGGGGTGCGGTCAAGTGAAGGACGGTGTCAACGGCGTCGCGCTCGGCGTCTGCGTCTTCTTCTTCCTGCTCGTCACCGTCATGGGCTTCCTGGCCGCGCGCTGGCGCCGTGCCGAGAACGAGCACAGCCTGGACGAATGGGGCCTGGGCGGCCGGTCGTTCGGCACCTGGGTGACCTGGTTCCTGCTCGGCGGCGACCTGTACACCGCCTACACCTTCGTGGCCGTGCCGGCCGCCGTCTACGCCACGGGCGCGGCCGGCTTCTTCGCGGTGCCGTACACGATCCTGGTCTACCCGCTGATCTTCACGTTCCTGCCGCGGCTGTGGTCGGTGTCCCACCGGCACGGATACGTGACCACGTCGGACTTCGTCCGCGGCCGGTTCGGCTCCAAGAGCCTGTCGCTGGCGGTGGCGCTCACCGGCATCCTCGCGACCATGCCGTACATCGCGCTCCAACTGGTGGGGATCCAGGCCGTGCTTGACGTGATGGGCGTCGGCGGCGGCGACAGCACCCACTGGTTCGTGAAGGACCTGCCGCTGCTGATCGCCTTCGGTGTGCTGGCGGCGTACACCTACTCGTCGGGACTGCGCGCGCCCGCGCTGATCGCGTTCGTGAAGGACACCCTGATCTACATCGTGATCGCGGTGGCCATCATCTACATCCCGATCAAGCTGGGCGGCTTCGGCGAGGTGTTCGCCAAGGCGGACCAGAAGTTCAGCGAGTCGGGGACGGGCGGTCTGGTGCCGGCGGCGGCCGGCCAGTGGACGTACGCCACGCTGGCCCTGGGCTCCGCGCTCGCGCTGTTCATGTACCCGCACTCGATCACCGCGACCCTGTCCTCGCGCAGCCGCGAGGTGATCCGCCGCAACACCACGATCCTGCCGCTGTACTCGCTGATGCTGGGCCTGCTCGCCCTGCTGGGCTTCATGGCGATCGCGGCGGGCGTGCAGGTGAAGAACGGCCAGCTGGCCATTCCGCAGCTGTTCGAGACCATGTTCCCGGACTGGTTCGCGGGGGTGGCGTTCGCGGCGATCGCCATCGGCGCGCTGGTGCCGGCGGCCATCATGTCGATCGCCGCCGCGAACCTGTTCACCCGCAACATCTACAAGGACTTCCTCCGCCCGCACGCGACACCGAAGGAGGAGACCCGGGTCTCCAAGATCGTGTCGCTGCTGGTCAAGGTGGGCGCGCTGGTCTTCGTCCTGACCATGGACAAGACGGTCGCCATCAACTTCCAGCTGCTCGGCGGCATCTGGATCCTGCAGACCTTCCCGGCCCTGGTCGGCGGACTGTTCACCCGCTGGTTCCACCGCTGGGCGCTGCTGGCGGGCTGGGCGGTCGGCATGGTCTACGGCACGGTCGCCGCCTACGGGGTCGCCTCGCCGACGCAGAAGCACTTCGGCGGCTCGGCGAAGGAGATCCCGGGCATCGGCGAGATCGGCTACATCGGTCTGACGGCGTTCGTGCTCAACGCGGTCGTCGCGGTGGTCCTGACGTTCGTGCTGAGGGCGGTCAAGGCGCCTCAGGGCGTGGACGAGACCCGGCCGGAGGACTACACGGCGGACGCCGGCGACCCGGGCGTCGAGGTGGAGCTCCCGCCGGCCACGGCGGCGGCCCCGCACTGACACCCGGGAGGGGCATCCCACGGGCCGCCGGAGAAATCCGGCGGCCCGCTGCCGTGCCCGTGCGGCACACTCGGGCCATGGACATCGCGATCCGGCCGGTGGAACCCGGCGAGTACGGCACCCTCGGTGAGATCACCGCCCAGGCCTACCTCCGGGACGGGCTCCTCGACTTCGGTGAGAGCGACGGGTATCTCGACGAGCTGCGGGACGTGGCCAAGCGGGCGGTCGCGGCCGAGGTGCTGGTGGCGGTGGCGGACGGGACGGTGCTCGGCGGCGTGACCTTCGTCCCCGGCGCGGGCCCCATGGCCGACCTCGCCGGTCCCGGGGAGACCGAGATACGGATGCTCGCGGTCGCGCACACGGCGCGCGGCCGAGGCGTCGGCGAGGCCCTCGTACGGGCCTGCCTGGACCGGGCACGGGCCGTGGAGGGCTGTGTCCGCGTGGTGCTGTCCACCCAGGGCACGATGCACACCGCCCACCGCATCTACGAGCGTCTGGGCTTCGTCCGCACGCCGGGCCGGGACTGGAACCCCCTCCCGCACCTGGACGACATCATGCTGCTCACCTACGAGTTGACATTCTGACACGTTCCGGAGTCGACGCGGCACAACATATGGGGGTGCCCGACTCACTCAGCACAAGATGTATGCTCGTGCTCACTGTCGCCGCAGGGGAATCCGGTGCGAATCCGGAACTGTCCCGCAACGGTGTACTCGTGCACATATGCCCCCATGGGCCGCCACGAGCGTCAGTCCGAGGACCTGCCGACAGTGCGCCCGGCCGTCCGGTCCGGGTGCCCTGACGTCCGGGCCTCGTGGAATGGGCCGGTGGACGCGGCGCCGCGTGCGCTCGTGTGCCGCCCCCTGCCCTCGGCGAGGCCCCGTGCCGAGCGAGGGAGAGCTCCACGTGACCATCGCGCCAGCAGACCCGGTTTCAGTCACAGCTCCGGAAACCGACGGTCCAGGTGCCGTACTGCTGCGGACCCTGACCGAGCTGACCGCCGACCTCCCCGACGCCGACCCCGGCCGGGTCGCCGCCGCCGCGCTGCGCGGCCGGTCGGCGCGGGCCGACGAGGCCGAGTTGCGCGAGCTGGCCACGGAGGCGGCCGCCGGGCTCATCTCCGAGGACCCCGCCTACTCCCGGCTCGCGGCCAGGCTGCTGACCCTCACCGTCCGCGCCGAGGCCGCGTCCCAGGGCGTCGCCTCCTTCACCGACTCGGTCGCCGTGGGCCACCGCGAGGGCCTCATCGCCGACCGGACCGCCGAGTTCGTACGCGCCCATGCCGACCGCCTGGACGCGCTGATCGACCGGGCCGCCGACGACCGCTTCGGCTACTTCGGCCTGCGCACCCTGCACAGCCGGTACCTGCTGCGGCACCCGATCACCCGCAAGGTGATCGAGACGCCGCAGCACTTCATGCTGCGGGTCGCGGCGGGTCTCGCGCAGGACGACACGGCGCGGTCGGTCGACGAGGTCGAGGCGCTCTACGGGCTGATGAGCCGCCTCGACTACCTGCCCTCCTCCCCCACCCTCTTCAACTCCGGTACGCGTCACCCCCAGATGTCGTCCTGCTACCTGCTCGACTCCCCCAGGGACGAGCTGGACTCGATCTACGAGCGCTACCTCCAGGTCGCCCGTCTGTCCAAGCACGCCGGCGGCATCGGCATCGCCTACTCCCGCATCCGCTCCCGCGGTTCGCTGATCCGCGGCACCAACGGGCACTCGAACGGCATCGTGCCGTTCCTGAAGACCCTGGACGCCTCGGTGGCCGCCGTGAACCAGGGCGGCCGGCGCAAGGGCGCCGCCGCGGTCTACCTGGAGACCTGGCACTCGGACATCGAGGAGTTCCTGGAGCTGCGCGACAACACCGGCGAGGACGCCCGCCGGACGCACAACCTCAACCTCGCGCACTGGGTCCCGGACGAGTTCATGCGCCGGGTGAACGCGGACGGGCAGTGGTCGCTGTTCTCCCCCGCGGACGTGCCGGAGCTGACCGACCTGTGGGGCGAGGAGTTCGACGCCGCGTACCGCGCCGCGGAGGCGCGGGGCCTGGCGAAAAAGACCATGCCGGCCCGCGACCTGTACGGCCGCATGATGCGCACCCTCGCGCAGACCGGCAACGGCTGGATGACCTTCAAGGACGCCGCCAACCGCACCGCCAACCAGACGGCACAGCCCGGCCACGTCGTCCACTCCTCCAACCTCTGCACGGAGATCCTGGAGGTCACCGACGACGGCGAGACGGCGGTGTGCAACCTGGGTTCGGTCAACCTCGGCGCGTTCGTGGCCGGCGGGGACATCGACTGGGAGCGGCTGGACGAGACCGTCCGCACCGCCGTCACCTTCCTCGACCGCGTGGTGGACATCAACTTCTACCCGACCGAGCAGGCGGGCCGCTCCAACGCCCGCTGGCGGCCGGTGGGCCTGGGCGCCATGGGCCTTCAGGACGTCTTCTTCAAGCTGCGGCTGCCCTTCGACTCCCCGGAGGCGAAGGCCCTGTCCACCCGTATCGCCGAGCGGATCATGCTCGCCGCGTACGAGGCGTCGGCCGACCTCGCCGAGCGCGAGGGCCCGCTGCCCGCGTGGGAGAAGACCCGTACGGCCCGGGGCGTGCTGCACCCCGACCACTACGACGTCGAGCTGACCTGGCCGGAGCGCTGGGCGGCCCTGCGCGAGCGGATCGCCGCCGTCGGCATGCGCAACTCGCTGCTGCTCGCCATCGCCCCGACCGCCACCATCGCCTCGATCGCGGGCGTGTACGAGTGCATCGAGCCGCAGGTCTCCAACCTCTTCAAGCGCGAGACGCTCTCCGGGGAGTTCCTTCAGGTCAACTCGTACCTGGTGAACGATCTGAAGGCACTAGGCGTCTGGGACGCCCGGACCCGCGAGGCGCTGCGCGAGGCGAACGGCTCGGTGCAGGACTTCGCCTGGATCCCCGAGGACGTGCGGACGCTGTACCGCACGGCGTGGGAGATCCCGCAGCGCGGCCTGATCGACATGGCCGCGGCCCGCACCGCGTTCCTGGACCAGTCCCAGTCCCTGAACCTGTTCATGGAGACGCCGACCATCGGCAAGCTCTCCTCGATGTACGCCTACGCCTGGAAGCAGGGCCTGAAGACGACCTACTACCTGCGCTCCCGCCCCGCGACCCGGATCGCGCGGGCCGCTCGCGCCACCGTCCCCGTCCAGGCGACGCCGGACCCCGAGGCGGTCGCCTGCTCCCTGGAAAACCCCGAGTCCTGCGAGGCCTGCCAGTAATGACCAGCGAGACCAAGAACCTGCTCGACCCCGGCTTCGAGCTGACGCTCCGTCCGATGCGCTACCCGGACTTCTACGAGCGCTACCGGGACGCCATCAAGAACACCTGGACCGTGGAGGAGGTCGACCTCCACTCGGACGTCGCCGATCTCGCCAAGCTGAGCCCGGCCGAGCAGCACCTGATCGGACGGCTGGTGGCCTTCTTCGCCACCGGTGACTCGATCGTCGCGAACAACCTGGTGCTCACGCTGTACAAGCACATCAACTCCCCCGAGGCGCGCCTGTACCTGAGCAGGCAGCTGTTCGAGGAGGCCGTGCACGTCCAGTTCTATCTGACGCTGCTGGACACCTACCTCCCCGACCCGGAGGACCGCGCCGCCGCCTTCGCCGCGGTGGAGAACATCCCCTCCATCCGGGAGAAGGCCGAGTTCTGCTTCAAGTGGATGGACTCGGTGGAGAAGCTGGACCAGTTGGAGACGAAGGCGGACCGCCGGCGCTTCCTGCTCAACCTCGTCTGCTTCGCCGCGTGCATCGAGGGCCTGTTCTTCTACGGCGCCTTCGCCTACGTCTACTGGTTCCGCAGCCGCGGCCTGCTGCACGGTCTGGCCACCGGCACCAACTGGGTGTTCCGCGACGAGACGATGCACATGTCCTTCGCCTTCGACGTGGTCGACACCGTGCGCAAGGAGGAGCCGGACCTCTTCGACGACGACCTCCAGCGGCAGGTCACCGACATGCTGCGGGAGGCCGTCGAGGCCGAGCTCCAGTTCGCGCGCGACCTGTGCGGTGACGGCCTCCCGGGGATGAACACCGACTCGATGCGGCAGTACCTGGAGTGCGTCGCCGACCAGCGCCTGACGCGCCTCGGCTTCGCTCCGGTGTACGGCTCCGAGAACCCCTTCTCCTTCATGGAGCTCCAGGGCGTTCAGGAGCTGACCAACTTCTTCGAGCGGCGCCCGTCGGCGTACCAGGTGGCGGTGGAGGGCACCGTCGACCTGGACGAGGACTTCTGAGCCTCGTCGCGGCTCTCGCGGGCCTCCCGGTCCTCGTGGGCCTGACGGATCCGGCGGTCGGCACGTCGGTCGTGGACGATGCCGACCACCGACGGCAGGACCATGAGGACCAGGAGTCCGAGGACGACGAGCATCGAGATCAGGCCTTGCGTCTGTGTCGTAGTCATGGACACCACTGTGGCGCCGGACGCTCCTTACCGTGAGTGGCAGGACTGCCGTACACCTTCAAAATCCTGCCACCGCGGGGGCACACTGGAGCCATGCTGAAAAACGTGACCACCGTGCTGCTGGACGGAGTGCACCCCTTCGAACTCGGCGTGGTCTGCGAGGTGTTCGGGCTCGACCGCAGCGACGAGGGGCTGCCGGTCTACGACTTCGCGGTCGTCTCAGCGGAGGGCCCGGCGCTGAGCACCCATGTCCCCGGCCTCACGGTCTCGACACCGCACGGCCTGGACCGGCTGGAGGAGGCCGACCTGATCACGGTGCCGGCCACGGACGCCATCACCTCGCACGACTACCCGCCCGAGTTGCTGGACGCGCTGCGCCGGGCGGTGGACCGGGGCGCGCGGGTGCTCAGCGTCTGCTCGGGCGTCTTCGTGCTGGGCGCCGCCGGCCTGCTGGACGGGCGGCGCTGCGCGGCGCACTGGAGGCACGCGGACACACTGGCCCGGCGCTACCCGCGGGCGATGGTCGAGCCGGACGTGCTGTACGTGGACGCGGACCCGGTGATCACCTCGGCCGGCACCGCCGCCGGCATCGACGCCTGTCTGCACATCGTGCGCAAGGAACAGGGCCCGGAGGTCGCCAACAAGATCGCCCGGCGGATGGTGGTGCCCCCGCACCGCGACGGCGGGCAGGCCCAGTACATCGAGCGGCCGCTGCCGAAGTCCTCCTGCGACACGGTCGGCCAGGTGCTGGTCTGGATGGAGGAGCACCTGCACCAGGAGGTCACCGTCGAACAGCTCGCCGCCCGCGCCCATATGTCGCCGCGGACCTTCGCCCGCCGCTTCCAGCAGGAGACGGGCACCACTCCGTACCGCTGGCTGCTGCGCCAACGCGTGCTGCTGGCACAGCGGTTGCTGGAGGCGACGGACGAGACCATGGACACGATCGCGGACCGTACGGGGTTCGGCACCGCGGCGGCGCTGCGGCACCAGTTCGTCCGCGCGCTGGGCACCACCCCGAACTCCTACCGGCGCGCGTTCCGGGGCCCGCAGGCCGCCTGAACGCGCGCCGCGCCGCTCACGTCACCTGAGCACCGGCCGCACCAGCATCTTCTGCGGGCGCAGGGTGATACCGACCCGGGGCGTGCCGTCCGACCCGGGAACCTCCTCGAAGCGGAACTTCGTCGCCACCGCGGCGGTGAACAGACTCAGAAGCGCCATCGAGAAGTGGTCGCTGGGGCACTTGCGGTTACCCACTCCGAACGGGCTCATGGCATATTTCGGTACGTCCTTGGCTCGTTCGGGAAGCCAGCGGTCCGGGTCGAACTCCAGGTTGTCCGGATACGAGCGCCGATCGCGCTGGACGGCGTAAGGGCTGTAGATGATGTCCGCTCCGGCCGGAATGCGATAGCCACCGAGTTCGGTCTCGGTCACCGCCCGCCGCGTCAATACCCATACGGCGGGCCGCAAACGCATCGTCTCCACGACGACATTGTTGGTGTGCGTGAGACTGCGGACGTCGTCGAATCCGACGGGGCGGCCGCCGGTCACGGATTCAACCTCCGCGCGGATCCGGTCGCCGTGTTCCGGGTGTATCGCGAGCACCCGGAGCAGCCACATGATCGTGGCGCCCACCGTTTCGCTGCCCGGAGTGAGTATCGCGACCACCTGGTCGTGGATCTCCTGCTCCCCGATGGGCTCGCCATTGTCGTCCTTCGCCGTCAGCAATGCCGTCAGCAAATCGTCCGGATTCCGGCCGGATGCCCGGCGCTCGGCGATGATCTCGTCGACAAGGAGATGCAGATCGGCCAGCGCGCGGTTGAATTCGCGGTTGGCCGGCAGCGGCAGCCGGTACAGCGGTCCTAGCGGCACCACCATCCGCTGGTACATCCCGCGGAAGACGGTGGCCAGCGCGTCGCACAGCCGGTCGGCGCACTCGTCCATGTACTGGCCGCGCAGCAGGCAGCGGGCGGCGATGCGCACGGCGATCCGGAAGGCCTCCGAGGCGCAGTCGATCGTCTCCCCGGGCCGCCAGCGCTCGGTCAGCGCGTGCGCCTCCTCCTCCATGACCGGCCCGTAGGCGGGGATGGCGTCGAGCCGGAAGGCGGGCTGGATGGTGCGGCGCTGGCGCCGGTGCAACGCGCCGTTGGAGGTGGCCACCCCCTCCTTGCCGACCAGGCCCTCCAGGGACTCCCACAGTGGACCGGAGATGATGAATTCGGGGCTGAGGGCCACCTCGCCGGTGAGAGCGGGCGTGGTGACCGCGTACACCGTCTTCGGGCCGAGCCTGAGCCGGACGACGTCGCCGTGGTCGCGCAGTTGGGACATGAAGGCCAGCGGGTCGCGGACCAGTCTCAGACCGTGGCCGAGAAGCGGCACCCCGCCCCCGGCCACCGGTGGCTCGTGCGGTCCCGGGGCGTTGCGCCGGGCTTCCGACCGCACTGATTCGGCGGTCATTTCCCACTCGCCCCTTCGTCGTCGACGTACGGGGGTGTGGCCGGGTCCTCCCAGCTGTCGACCCTGTACCGGCCGGACTCGTGGTGGAACCAGTAGACGGAACTGAACCAGTTCCGCATATTGCCGAGGCAGGCCCTTACGGCGGCGCTCAGTTCCTTACCCCGTACCGTGCCGTCCGCGAGGCCGTCGGCGAAACGCAATCCCTCCTGTTCCGCGAGCAGGAATTCGGATACGCACCCCTCGATGCGCCCGCGCATTTCCGCGATCGCCTCCTCCAGGCTCAACCCGTCGTGTTTGACGAGACTGATCCCGAGATTGTGCACCTCGTCGCCCGCTATTTCCTTGCGCAGTGAGCACAGATCGTTGTACCAGGCGGCGAATTCCTGACTGACCAGCGCCGGACGCCGGTACGCTGGATTCTTCCGGACGGCGTCCGGGAGTTCACAGCCGGCGCTCGACTCCAGCAGGTCGGTCCAGATCCAGTGGGCGAAGGTGAACCGGCGCAGTGCGAGGTATTCCTCGACCGTGGGCACGACATCCCCGGTACGGTTCTGGAATTCCCGTTCGTAGGCGTCGATCACCGCGTGGAAGTGCCGCGCGAAGCGGGCGTTCCACCGCGGCGACAGGAACGAGTAGAACCGCAGCACGGTGTCCGCGAACCCCGCGACCAGGGGGTCCTGATGGTGCAGGTGGTCCTGGGGGGAGTCCAGGGCCGTGTGCAGCGCGCGGCACAGCCGTTCCCAGGCGGCGGGCCGGTCGTGGACGACGTCGCGGTCCTGGCGGTCGTCCCAGAGGAAGAACCACGCACTGAAGTCCGCTATCGCCTGGAGCACCTCGTCGGGGGCGCCGATGAAGTACCCCGCCATGAGGTCGGTGTAGCAGAGGCTGTCAACGTGTTCCTCCACCTTGTCCGCCGGCATGAGCCGCTTTTCCAGCAGCCAGCTGCGTGTCTTCTCCTGGGGTTGGGGCCAATACCCGTGCAACTGCCTGGGAAACTCGGCCTCGATCACCGGAAGTGCGAGCGATGGTGGGACTGCGACCGCTGTCGTCGTCGGTGTGGTGCTGTATGGGAAAGCTGGCACGAACAAACCCCTCTCAGCCGCCGGTGGCGCACGCCCTTCCGCCGTGCCGGGCGCACGCCCTCACGTATCCCCGCACCCCCATTCAGCACTACAACTGACCGTTCTGGGAACGGATTTGCTCCATTCATCACCCCGGGATGCCGTGAATCTCCCCTTGTGTGACTGATTACGAATCACCAGAAGCGCACAGAGGATCGAATGGGTGAGGACACAAGTACGGCGCCCGACCGGACGTTCCGGTCGGGCGCCGTGTGCACAGGCCATGCGCGCCCCAACGGGCGGCAGGGGCTCAGTCGTTGGCGACCACGGGGTAGCGCGGCTCGTTCTCGGCCATCTGCCGCAGCGCGTCCTTGCGCTCACGCTTGGAGAGCCGGTCGATGTAGAGGTAGCCGTAGAGGTGGTCCGTCTCGTGCTGGAGGCAGCGCGCGAAGTAGCCGGTGCCCCGCACCTTGATCGGGTTGCCCTGCTCGTCCTGCCCGGTCACCTCGGCGTAGTCGGGGCGGGCGAGCGGGGCGTAGGCGGTGGGCACGGACAGGCAGCCCTCGTTGCTGTCGTCCAGCCGGCGCCGCTCGGCGGGCAGCTCGACCAGCCGCGGGTTGCAGATGACCCCGGCGTGCCGGGCACCCTCGTCGTCCGGGCAGTCGTAGACGAAGACCTTCAGGTCCACGCCGATCTGGTTGGCGGCCAGGCCCACGCCCTCGGCGGTGTGCTGGCTGGCGAACATGTCGGCGACCAGCTGCTGGAGCTCCTCGCCGAAATCGGTGACGTCCCTGCACTCCTTGTGCAGCACGGGGTTCCCGACGACCGTGATGGGCCGGGAGGTGCCGCGCTCACGCCAGGCCGTCTCGCGCTCCTCGCAGTCCTCCGTGTCGACGACGTACCCCTCGTCGTCGACGGGGAGCACGCCCGCGTGCTGCTGATCGGTGTCCTGCTGCGCCATGACCGACGTACGCCTTCCTGACAAGAACGGGGAGTGAATTCTGATACAGGGTACGGGGCCCGCGCCCCCGACCCGGCCCAGGAGTGTCCGATATGCGACTGTGCCGGGAAGACTCGGCCGGCCATGGCGGACCCGCCCGAGGGCCCTGAGCGGACCGGCGCCCTCAACAGACCTCTTCCAGGTCCCGCCAGTCCCGCGAGTCCGGGCTGTCGGCCACCCACCCGTCCAGCAGCCCGCGGACCAGGGCAGCCGGAGCGGCCACTCCGCACTCCCGCTCCGGCACCCACAGCTGCCCGTCGGTGCGGTGCCCGAGCGGTCCGGGGTGTCCCGGCTCGCTGTGGTCGTGCGGGTCGAGGTGCACGCCGTCGCCCTCGTCGGACGGCATCCGCGACTCCGAGCACATCCGGCACAGCAGCCGTACGGACGACGACCAGTCCTCGGCGGCGAAGCCGGCGTCGGCGGCGAGCTGCTCCAGCGCGTCCCGGTCGGCCTCGGTGGCGGCCTCGAGCAGGACCACCCAGGTGGGCACCGGCGACGGCGCCCACAGCTCGATCTCGTCGAACACGGGGTAGGTGTGGCCGGCCGCGGTGGTCCGCTCCCCGTGGGGCACGCCGTCGTGCAGCACGACCTCGCCCCAGCGCCGCCCCGAGGAGGGCAGCGGGATGGACAGCACCTCGATCCGGGCCGGGTCCAGGCGCCGGCCCCAGACCACCTCGGCCTCGCCCTCCGGCGACAGCCGCACGGCCGCGCTGCCCAGCTCCATGCCCATCGGCTCCCCGGCGGCGGCCGCGCTTCCGGGCACCTTCAGTCCGTACGCCTGCCAGGCCCGCCGGGCCAGCGGCCAGTCCTGGAGGGCGGTGGCGGCGATGCCGACGTTCCACCAGTCGGGCGCCCCGGTCTCCTTCTCCAGCAGGGCCACGGCCCGCAGGCCCGCCGCCCTCGCCTGCTCCCAGTCGTGCCGGAACTTGTGCAGCAGGGCGAGGTTGAACCAGGACTCGGCCAGCCAGGGCTCCAGATCGGCGGCGCGTGTCAGCAGCGCGCCCGCGTCCTCGTACCGGCCGTCGCCGATCAGAGTGAACGCCCGGTCGGTGGCCTGCCGCCAGGAGGCGGAGGGCCGGTGCCGTCCCTTGCCGAAGATCCTCACGATTCCCGCCTGCCAGTTCCGTCGAGTGGGTCGGCTTCTGCCCCCGGACACCCTCTCATTCGCATCCAACCACGTACGACTGGAGGGACGCTCATTACCCATGGGTTACCCCTCGGCGGGAAGCGTCAGGCGGTCCCTCGACAGCACCCTGCCCAGTGACTCCACCACCTCGGGGGCGTACGCGCCGGCCCCCGCCAGCCGCAGCTCCTCCAAGGCCGTGAGCGGTCCGCCGGGGCCGGCGTCGCGCGCCTTCTCCTCGTAGGCGTTGACCGCCCGCACGATCCGCGCGGCCAGCGGCTGCTCCCGGCAGGGGTCGGCCTGCCGCTCCACCACCACCGCGACCCGGGCGTCGACCCCGGTCTGCCGCACCACGGCCCCGCCGAGCAGCGCTATCCGCCGCTGCTCCTCGGCGGGCAGCCCCGCGGTGGCCCCGGCGGGCACCGGGTCGACCAGGCTGAGCTGCCCGATGTCGTGCATCAGGGCCGCGTGCTCCAGGACGGTCAGCTCCGGTTCGGTCAGGCCCAGGTCCCGGCCCACGGCCCGGCTGAGCGCGGCCACCCGCCGGGCGTGCCCGGCCGGGGTGTACCCGGCGACCTCGGTGGCCCGGGCCAGGGAGGCGATGGTCTGACGGTAGGTCCTCCGCACGGCCGCGTACCGTCTGAGGGACAGCTGGGTGAGCAGCAGCGGCAGCGAGAACACGGGCAGCGCCCACAGTCCGGCCACGGCGACGGCGAGGGCCATGACCGCGCCGGTCGCGCACACCGCCGAGCCGATCCCGAGCAGGCTCCGCAGCTCCTCCCGCAGCAGCGGGCCGAACGGCCACCGGGTGCGGCAGTGCGCCTGCACGGCGGCAAGCACGGCGTCGCACAGCGCGGTGAGCACCAGGAGAGCGAGCAGCAGCAGGGCGTACGCCGGACCGACCCACCCCCGGAACACCCCTTTACCGTAAAGGGGTTGGAAGCAGACGGCGGCGAAGGCGACGGTGAGGATCCGCCGCACCAGATGGTCGAGCGTCCGCCCGCACCCACGCGCGATGTGCGGCACACCGCCCAGGAGGCAGGCGGCGAGCACCACGGCGACGACCTGGAAGGCGCCGTGGTGGCTGGGCAGGCCGGCGTCCTCGCCCAGCAGGGCGTACGACAGCGCCCCGGCGGCGCCGAGCGGCGCGGCCTCCCGGGCCTCTGACCCGGTCCACCGGGTGAGTTCGCCGACGAGGACCAGCAGTCCGAAGGCGAGGGCGGCCCCGCGCTCCTCGAGGCCGGTCCACAGGGTGACGGCGAGGGACAGCAGGGCGACCAGGACCGCCGCGCCGCGGATGAGGAGCAGCAGGAGGGACCGGCTCATCGACGGGTTTCCGGCCGGCCGCCCGCGGACCGCTCCGGCGCGCCGCCAGGGCCACCGTCCTCGGGGGCGTACCGCGGCGCCGGAACGACGGGCGCGTCCTCCGCGCCGCCGAAAGCCGCCACCGTCGGGCCCGTGGTGCCGGGGACGGCACAAAACGGTGCCGGCGGGGCGACGGGCGTACCGTCCTGCGCGGTCACCGCCGGGTGCCAGCCGTACCGGTCCAGGGCCCGGACCAGCGCCGTGACCATCCGCGGGTCGAACTGGCTGCCCGCGCAGCGCTCCAGCTCCGCCAGCGCGGCGGGCACCGGCCGGGCCCGCCGGTAGGACCGGGTGGACGTCATCGCGTCGAAGGCGTCCGCGACGGCCACCACGCGTGCGCTCTCCGGGATCTGACCACCTGTCAGCCCGTACGGGTAGCCGCCTCCGTCGAGCCGTTCGTGGTGGTGCAGGATCGCCGAGCGCGCCTCGCCCAGGAAGGAGATCCCGCGCACCATCTCGTGCCCGTACTCGGGGTGCAGCTCGATCACGCGCCGCTCCTCGGGGGTCAGCGGCCCGTCCTTGCGCAGCAGCCGAGTGGGGACGCCCAGCTTGCCCACGTCGTGCAGGATGCCCGCGAACCGCAGCACCTCGACCCGCTCGTCGTCCATGCCGAGCTCGCGCGCGATCAGCATGGAGGCCTGCCCCACCCGCTCGCTGTGCCCGCGCGTGTAGCCGTCCTTGATGTCGACGGCCTGCACCAGCGCGCGGATGGTGGCCCGGTGCGCGGACCGCTCCCGGTGGTACTGGGCGTACACCCAGCCGGACACGCACATCGGCAGCAGCACGAGCAGCGCGGCGACCGGACCGTAGGGGCTGAGCCACAGCACGGCCATCATCAGCCCCGCGAGCCCGTGCACCGCGATGGGCGCCGGCGACCGGGCGAACAGCTCCTGCCAGGCCCGCCGCACCGGCACGTGCTCGGCGAGTGCGAGGACCCCGCCGTCCAGCGCCGTCAGCACCAGGCAGAAGGCGAGCACGGCGGCGCCCGCGGGGAGGAGGACATAGGGGAAGTCGCACCCGCTGACGGCGTCCCGGCCACCCAGCGCCCCGTGTACCCGAGCGGCCGCCCACACCGCGAGGGCGAGCTGCGCGGCCCGCCAGATCCGGCGCAGCCCCTCGGGCCGCCGTCCGGCGCGGGCGAGCAGGACACCGGGCAGCGGGACGAGCGCGGCGGCGGGCGGCGGCAGCAGGAAGACCGCCGCGAGCAGTACGGGGTAGAAGGGTCCGGCGAAGCCGAGCCGGGCGAACTGCCTGCACCCGGCGTACACCGCGGCGAGCAGGGCGACCGCCCACCAGGGGGTGGGCGTCACCGGCAGCGGCAGCAGACAGGCCAGGGCGCCGAGGACGGCACAGGCGACGTACGCACGGGCTCGCGGTGGAACCGCCTCCATGCCGCCCCTCCCCCGTCATGCCTGTCCAGGGTGGGAGCGTAGGGCGCACAGCCGGGAGTCCACGGGCCGAAGACCCGGGGATTAGCACGTTCGGGTGAGAGCGTCCGGGTGGGTGCCCGAAGCGGGTCCGCACGCATGTCCGAGGCGCGTCCGACGTCTGTGCGAGCGCCGGGTGCGGGCGGTAGGTGCGAAGGGGGGCCGGCGGGGCGCCGCGCGGGTGTCCGCGCGCGGCGGGTCAGGACTCCTGCGGAGTCACCGGTGCCGCGGTCACGTCGTGCTCGGGGACGGCCTGGCCGGAGCGGATCAGATCGAGCCGCCCCATGACCTTGGCGCGCAGGTCGGCGGGGACGTCGTCATGCCCGCAGCACCGCTTGACCAGCTTCTTCACGGCCTGCTCCAGGCCGTACTTCTCGAGGCACGGCGAGCACTCCTCGAAGTGGTGCTCGAACTTGGTGCGATCGACGTCCGGCATCTCACTGTCGAGGAACTCGTAGAGGTGGTCGAGTACCTCACTGCAGTCCGTCTCGTGCGGGTCTCCGCAGCTCATGAGCCCGAGCCTTTCGCTTCGTTCGACTCTCCGGCGCCGGCCGGGACCAGTCCGCGCTCGCGGGCGTAGTCCTCGAGCATGCCGCGGAGTTGACGGCGGCCCCGGTGCAGCCGGGACATCACCGTCCCGATGGGTGTCCCCATGATGTCCGCGATCTCCTTGTACGCAAAGCCTTCTACATCCGCGAGGTAGACGGCGATGCGGAATTCCTCGGGGATCGCCTGGAGCGCTTCCTTCACGTCCGAGTCGGGCAGGTGGTCGAGCGCCTGCGACTCTGCGGAGCGCAGACCGGTCGACATGTGCGACTCGGCACGGGCGAGCTGCCAGTCCTCGATCTCCTCGGCGGCACTGCGCTGCGGCTCGCGCTGCTTCTTGCGGTAGGAGTTGATGAAGGTGTTGGTGAGGATGCGGTACAGCCACGCCTTGAGGTTGGTGCCCTCGCGGAACTGGTGGAAGGACGCGTACGCCTTGGCGTACGTCTCCTGCACCAGGTCCTCGGCGTCGGCCGGGTTGCGCGTCATGCGCAGGGCGGCCGAGTACATCTGGTCGAGGAACTCCAGCGCGTC
Source organism: Streptomyces sp. NPDC093064 (assembly GCF_044754605.1). Classification (NCBI taxonomy): domain Bacteria; kingdom Bacillati; phylum Actinomycetota; class Actinomycetes; order Kitasatosporales; family Streptomycetaceae; genus Streptomyces; species Streptomyces sp. NPDC093064. Next base: position 531,925 of record NZ_JBIVPK010000001.1, on the reverse strand, counting down.
CCGCTCGAAGCGCGCGCTGCGCGCGGCCGTCGACTCCGCGGATGCGCCCACGCCCGTGCCCCGGCCCTCGGGCTGCTCCGCCTGGCCGTTGTCGGTCCCTGCGTCGGTACCGGGAACCGGACCCACCTCCTCAAGCGACGTCGTGGCACCGAATGCGGTTCCACTCGAATCGGAGGATAGACGACGAGCCGTGTCTGCCGCCGCTCGAACAGAAGCGGTCCTCGCCGCGTGCAGCACCGTCCAGTCCAGGTCAGTGCGGCTGCTGCGGCTCGGGCAAACGGTCGAACCCATGCGGCGGACTTCCTCTCGTGTGACGTCGGCGCCGCTGAGCGGCACTACTGACCGGCTCAACAGCAGCGGTCCGCCAGGCATTCCCGGGGGTCACGGGAGTGACGCGATCCACTGGGCGACGCCCTCGGTGATGATCTCCAGGACCTGGTCCTGCGTGATCCCCGCCCGCTTCGGCACGACGAAGCCGTGATCGCCGTACGGCACCTCGACGAGCCGGTAGGGACCCTCCGGGAACTCCCCGGGCCTGCCGAACGGGTCGTTGCCGCCCTGGACGACGAGCGTGGGCACCCCCGCGCCGAGCAGCTCGTCGGCGCGGGACTTCTCGGGCCTGCCCGGCGGGTGCAGCGGGAAGCTGAGGGCGAGCACGGCGTGCGCGCCCAGCTCGGGCGCCGTACGGCAGGCGACGCGTGCCCCGGCGCTCCGGCCGCCGGCGACCACCGGCAGCCCCGGCCCGCTGACGGCGGGCCACAGGCCGCGCCAGCCGGCGTCCAGCGTCCGCGGCGCGGGCGCCACCTTCTTGCCGGCCACCCGCCAGGGCTGCTCGACCAGCGCGACGGTGACCCCGTGCCCGGGGAGTGTGCGCGCCAGGGCCTGGAGGTCGCGGGCCTCGACGCCGCCGCCGGCTCCGTGGCTCACGGCGAGCACCAGACGTGCCCCGTGGGCCCGGTGCCAGGTGATCCGGGCCGCGCCCGCTTCCGTCTCGACGATCTCGCTCACGTCGCTCATGTCGTTCCCGTCACTCACGTCGCTCACGTCGCTCAGGTCGCTCACGTCGCTCAGGTCGCTCACGTCGCTCACGTCGCTCACGTCGCTCACGTCGCTCACGTCAAAAGAGTGTGCCCTCTTCCGGTGCCGCGAGCTCCTCGAGCAGCTCCGGTCCGTTGTTGCGGACGTTGCTGACGGCCGTGGACACCGCGTAGGCGCGCATCAGGCCGGGAGGCGGCGGGGTGAGCAGCGCGCGCAGGTCGTCCGGGTCGGTGCGGGCCGGGTCCAGCCAGGCGTCCCAGCGGTCCGGGGTCAGCATCAGCGGCATCCGGGGGTGGATGTCGGCCAGCGAGCTCGGCCCCTCGGCCGGGGCCACCGCCAGCGGCGTCTGCTCGGCGTCCGTGGTGATCACCGAGCAGGTCGCCCACCAGGCCCGCGGGTGGTCGTCGGGCAGTGTCCGGTCCCGCCAGAACTCGTAGAGCCCGGCCATCGCGAAGACCGACCCGTCGGCCGGGGTCACGAAGTAGGGCTGCTTGCGCGGCCGCTTGCGCCTGCCCTCGACCTCCAGATCCCGCTCCTGGGTGCCGGTGACCCACTCGTAGTAGCCGTCGGCGGGCACGACACAGCGCCGGGCGACGAAGGCGCGGCGGTACGACGGCTTCTCGTGCACGGTCTCCGCGCGCGCGTTGATCATCCGGGCGGCGCCCTCGGGGGACTTCGACCAGGACGGGACGAGCCCCCACCTCAGCTTCCGCAGCTGGCGAACCGGGCGGCGGTCGTCGGCGTCCTTCAAGGGACGGTCCAGGACGACGAGGACCTCCTTCGTCGGGGCCACGTTGTAGTCGGGCTCCAGGGTCTCCTCCGGGTCCCACTTCTGGACCTCGAAGACTGGGGCGAGATCCTCGGGGCCGCGACTCGCTGCATACCGTCCGCACATACGTGCAACACTGCCAGACCTCGCACACGGACAGGGAGCCACTCGGAAACATGGACAGCCTCGCCGCCACCGCGCTGCCCGATCTCTGGGACCGGCTCGTCGGCACCCAGCCCGACCCCGACCTGTGGGTGGTGCTCGCCACCGCGGCCGCCGCGCTCGCGGTGGTCGTCCCGCACGGCCTGTGGCGCGTCTCGCGCAACGCGATCACCATTGCGCACGAGGGCGGGCACGGGCTGGTGGCGCTGCTCACCGGACGGACGCTGACCGGCATACGCCTGCACTCCGACACCAGCGGCCTGACCGTCAGCCGGGGCAAGCCGCACGGCATCGGCATGATCCTCACGGCGGCGGCCGGCTACACCGCTCCCCCGCTGCTGGGCCTGGGTGGCGCGGCCCTGCTCGCCACCGGTCGCATCACGCTGCTGCTGTGGGTGGCCACGGCGCTGCTGGTGGCGATGCTGGTGATGATCCGCAACGCCTACGGGGCGCTCACCGTGCTCCTCACCGGTGGCACGTTCCTGCTGGTGTCCTGGCTGACCGGGCCCCAGGTGCAGGCCGCGTTCGCGTACGCGGTGGTGTGGTTCCTGCTGCTCGGCGGGGTGCGCCCGGCCTTCGAGCTCCAGGCCAAGCGGGCGCGCGGGGGCGCCGGGGACTCCGACGCGGACCAGTTGTCGCGGCTGACGCACGTCCCGGCGGCGCTGTGGCTGTTCCTGTTCCACGCGGTCTCGCTGTGCTCGCTGATCGGCGGCGGGCGGTGGCTGCTGGCGGAGTGAGGCGGTCCCTCCGGCCTGCCTCGTCCGTCCCCCCTCGCCGGGCGGGCGGGAAGGCGGCGACGGGCTCCGAGGGGCGTGCGAGCGTGCCCGTGTGCGGCTCCGCAGTGGGGCGCGACCAGCGACTACGCGGCCGTACCCGAACCAGGGCCGCCCATTAAGGTGGGGACATGGCCCCGAACCCCGCGCACACCGCCCTCTGGCCCGCCCCGCACGCGAGCGGAGCCGTCGACGCGACGGTCCACGTGCCGGGGTCGAAGTCCGTCACCAACCGTGCCCTGGTGCTCGCCGCCCTCGCCTCCGAGCCGGGCTGGCTGCGCCGCCCACTGCGTTCCCGCGACACGCTGCTGATGGCCGGCGCGCTGCGGGCCATGGGCGTCGGCATCGACGAGGGCGTGGGGCCGGACGGCACCGGGGAGGCCTGGCGGGTGATCCCCGCGGGGCTGCACGGCCCGGCCACGGTCGACGTCGGCAACGCCGGCACGGTGATGCGCTTCCTGCCGCCGGTCGCCGCGCTGGCCGACGGCCCCATCCGCTTCGACGGCGACCCGCGGTCGTACGAGCGTCCGCTGGACGGCGTCATCGACGCGCTGCGCGTCCTCGGCGCCCGGATCGACGACGACGGCCGCGGCGCGCTGCCGATGACCGTGCACGGCAGCGGCGCGCTGGACGGCGGGCCGGTCGAGATCGACGCCTCCTCCTCGTCCCAGTTCGTCAGCGCCCTGCTGCTGTCCGGACCGCGCTTCAACCAGGGCGTGGAGGTCCGGCACACCGGGTCGTCGCTGCCGTCGCTGCCGCACATCCGGATGACGGTCGACATGCTGCGTGCGGTCGGCGCCCAGGTGGACACCCCCGAGTCGGGCGGCGAGCCGAACGTCTGGCGGGTCACCCCGGGCGCCCTGCTCGGCCGGGACCTGGTCGTCGAGCCCGACCTGTCCAACGCCCAGCCCTTCCTCGCGGCGGCGCTGGTGACCGGAGGCAAGGTCGTCATCCCCGACTGGCCGGCCCGGACGACCCAGCCGGGTGACCGGCTGCGGCAGATCTTCACCGAGATGGGTGGTTCCTGCGAACTCACCGACTACGGCCTGGTGTTCACCGGTTCGGGTGCCGTGCACGGCATCGACGTGGACCTCGGCGAGGTCGGCGAGCTGACCCCGGGCATCGCGGCCGTCGCCGCGCTCGCGGACTCGCCCTCGACCCTGCGGGGCGTGGCCCATCTGCGGCTGCACGAGACCGACCGCCTGGCCGCGCTGACCAAGGAGATCAACGAGCTCGGCGGTGACGTGACCGAGACGGCCGACGGCCTGCGCATCCGCCCGCGCCCCCTGCACGGCGGGGTCTTCCGCACCTACGACGACCACCGCATGGCGACGGCCGGCGCGATCATCGGCCTGGCGGTCGAGGGCGTGCAGATCGAGAACGTGGCGACGACGGCGAAGACACTGCCGGACTTCCCCGATCTGTGGACCGGGATGCTCGGGGCGTAGGAACGCGGGGATCACGCCATGCGCCGCTACGGCAAGCACACCGACGAGGACGACATCCGCAGCCGCCCCAACCGCAGGGGCAACCGGCCGCGCACGAACATCCGCCCCAAGCACGAGGACGCCGCCGAGGGCATGGTCCTCACCGTCGACCGGGGACGGCTGACGTGCCTCGTCGACGACCGCGCGATCGTCGCGATGAAGGCCCGCGAACTCGGCCGCAAGGCCGCCGTCGTGGGCGACCGGGTGGCCCTGGTCGGTGACCTCACCGGGAAGAAGGACACCCTCGCGCGCATCGTCCGCATCGAGGAGCGCGCCTCGGTCCTGCGCCGCACCGCGGACGACGACGACCCCTACGAGCGCGTGGTCGTCGCGAACGCCGACCAACTGGCCATCGTCACCGCGCTGGCCGACCCCGAGCCGCGCCCCCGGCTGATCGACCGCTGCCTGGTGGCGGCGTACGACGGCGGTCTGGAGCCGCTGCTGGTCCTGACGAAGTCGGACCTGGCCCCGCCGGACAAACTCCTGGAGCTGTACGGGGATCTGGACATCCCCTACGTCGTCACCAGCCGCGCGGAGCTGGACGCCGGCGCCGCCGCGGACCGGGTGCGCGAGCATCTCGACGGGAAGGTCACGGCGTTCGTCGGCCACTCCGGCGTGGGCAAGACGACACTCGTCAACGCGCTGGTGCCGACGGAGCGGCGGCGGGTGACGGGACATGTGAACGCGGTGACCGGCCGGGGACGGCACACCACCACCTCCGCGCTCGCGCTGCCGCTGGCGGGCGCGGCCGGCTGGGTCGTGGACACCCCGGGCGTACGGTCGTTCGGGCTCGCGCACATCGAGCCGTCCCGGGTCATCCACGCCTTCCCCGACCTGGAACCGGGCACCGAGGGCTGCCCGCGCGCGTGCAGCCACGACGAGCCGGACTGCGCGCTGGACGCGTGGGTCGTCGAGGGGCACGCGGACCCGGCCCGGCTGTACTCGCTGCGCCGGCTGCTGGCCACGCGGGAGCGCAGGGAAGGCGACTGACCTCCGCGTTGTTTGGGTGCGGTGGTGTCCGGCAAGTGCATAATCGCACGGAGCCGGATCATGACCTGCCCCAAGCACGACCAAGCGGTCACGGCATGCGGACCCACGGGAGGACAGCACATGGCGTGGCTGCTGGTCATCGTTGCCGGGTTGCTCGAGACCGGCTTCGCCGTGTGCCTGAAGCTGTCGCACGGCTTCACGCGGCTCTGGCCGACCGTCGCCTTCTGCTGCTTCGCCCTGGGCAGTTTCGGTCTGCTCACCCTGTCCCTGAAGAAGCTCGACGTGGGCCCCGCGTACGCGGTGTGGACCGGCATCGGCGCGGCGGGCACCGCGATCTACGGCATGGTCTTCCTCGGCGACCTGGTCTCCACGCTGAAGATCGTCTCGATCAGCCTGGTCATCATCGGGGTGATCGGGCTCCAGTTGTCCGGTTCCACGCACTGACACGACGGCGCGGAGGGCGGGCCGGTCAGCCCGGTTGGCGCGGGAGCGCGCCGCGTACCAGTTCGGCGACCCCTTCCCGGCCCGGCGGCGCCACCACGCACGACAGGGCGAGGCGGATCACCAGCTCGCAGGCGCGGGCCAGTTCGGCGGTGTCCGCCCTGGGCGTGCCGGGGGCGGAGAGCAGGGTCACGGCGCGGTCGCGGACGATCGCCACGAAGTCGCCGGGCGACGGCAGCGGGCCGTCGGCCCGGCGCTGGGCCGGAACCGCGCTGGAGGACGGCACCGCCGACAGCGTCGGCGAGGGCAGCCGTCCGCTCCAGCAGCCGGTGAGCATCGCCTTCACCAGCGCGTTGTCCCGGGCGGCGGACACGGTCCACTCGGCGGCGGCGGTGAGCCGCTCGCGCGGGTCGACGGGGGCGGTCAGGGCCCGTTCGACCCCGGCGAGATAGCCGTCCGCCTCTCGCCTGACCAGGGCCCGCGCGAACCCCTCCTTGCTGCCGAACTCGTTGTACAGCGTCTGCCGTGAGACCCCGGCCGCCGCGGCCACGTCGACCATCCGTACCGCGGACCACGGCCGCCGTGTCAGCGCCGTGTAGGCGGCGTCCAGCAGGGATTCCCGCGCTGCAGGCATCATCGCCTCCCTGGGGCGAGCGGCTCTGCGCCCAGATTTGACGTCCCCGAACGCACTGTCAAGGGTCCGTGACAGCATGTACGCGCCACCGCGGGCGCCGCACCCGCGTCACGCGGCACTTCCGCACACCGGGCCACCCGGCCCCCGTAGCCCCGTGTCGCCCCGGACGGATACGGTTCTCGCATGCCGGACTACCTCGACGACCTGCGCCTGGCCCACGTCCTCGCGGACGCCGCCGACGCCGCGACCATGGACCGTTTCAAGGCCCTCGACCTCAAGGTCGAGACGAAGCCGGACATGACCCCGGTCAGCGAAGCGGACAAGGCGGCGGAAGAACTCATCCGCGGCCAGTTGCAACGCGCCCGCCCCCGCGACGCGGTCCTCGGCGAGGAGTACGGCATCGAGGGCACCGGTCCCCGCCGCTGGGTCGTCGACCCGATCGACGGCACCAAGAACTACGTGCGCGGCGTCCCGGTCTGGGCCACTCTCATCTCCCTGATGGAGGCCGGCGCGGGCGGCTACCAGCCCGTCGTGGGCGTCGTCTCCGCCCCCGCCCTGGGCCGCCGCTGGTGGGCCGCCAAGGGCCACGGCGCCTTCACGGGCCGCAGCCTGGCGCAGGCGAGCAGGCTCCAGGTGTCCCGCGTGGCGGAACTCGCCGACGCCTCCTTCTCGTACTCCTCGCTCGGCGGCTGGGAGGAGCGGGGCCGGCTGGACGGCTTCCTCGACCTGACCCGCGCGGTCTGGCGCACCCGCGCCTACGGCGACTTCTGGCCGTACATGATGGTCGCCGAGGGCTCGATCGACTTCTGCGCCGAGCCGGAGCTGTCCCTGTGGGACATGGCCGCGAACGCGATCATCGTGACCGAGGCCGGCGGCACCTTCACCGGCCTCGACGGCCGCCCCGGTCCGCACAGCGGCAACGCCGCCGCGTCCAACGGGTTGCTGCACGGCGAGATGCTGGGGTATCTCAACCAGCGCTGACGCTCGACAGGGAACGCGTGCGCCCGCCCCCGGCCGGCCGCGCACGCCCCCTTGTTGGCCCCCGCTTTGCCTGAGACTCTGGGAGTTCCCTCACTTGTGAACTTGTGCAGTGATCCACAGGCGCCTTCGGCGCCGGGCACGCATCAGCCGGATTCCCCGAGGAGGTGGCTCCATCCCATGCTCGTCCGCGACGCCATGAGCACGGTGGTCCTCACCATCGGTCCCGCACACACCCTCCGACAGGCGGCGGCCCTGATGTCCGCGCGCCATGTCGGCGCCGCCGTCGTCCACGACCCGGACGCAGGCGGCATCGGCATCCTCACCGAACGCGACGTCCTCAACTCCGTGGGCCTGGGCCAGAACCCGGACACGGAGCGTGTACACGCGCACACCACCACCGACGTCGTGTTCGCCACGCCGTCCTGGACCCTGGAGGAGGCGGCCCGGGCCATGACCCGCGGCGGCTTCCGGCACCTCATCGTCCTGGACCACGACGAGCCGGCGGGCATCGTCTCGGTCCGCGACATCATCCGCTGCTGGGCGCCGGTCCGGCAGCACGTGGCGGCCGCGGGTGCGGGCACGGCCTGAACGCACGCCGGCGGGCCGGGCCCCCGAAGGGATCCGGCCCGCCGTCCACGACAAGCGGTCCAGTGCTGGAGATCAGCCGCGCAGGGCCTGGACCGCGGCCTCCAGCCGCTTGCCGAAGTCGCCGTCCGCCTGACGGAAGTTGCCGATCGCGCGCTCGGCGATGTCCTCGCGCGAGACCTGCGAGATGGCGCCCGCCAGGTTGCCGATCAGGCGCTCCTTCTCCTCGTCCGACATCAGGCGGTAGAGGTTGCCGGCCTGGACGAAGTCGTCGTCCTCGGCGTGGACCGCCGCTTCGTGGTCACCGGTGACGCCGGAGACCGGCACGGGCTGCCACAGCGGCCGGTCCGTCTGGAACGGCCCGCCGAAGCTGTTCGGCTCGTAGTTCTTCGCACCCTTGTGGCGGCCGTCGTACAGGTAGCCGTCACGTGAGTTGGTGCGCGCCTCGGTGGCGTGCGGACGGTTCACCGGCAGGTGGTCGGCGTTGATGCCGACGCGGTAGCGGTGGGCGTCGCCGTACGCGAAGAGGCGGCCCTGGAGCATCTTGTCCGGGGAGGGACCGATGCCCGGCACGAAGTGGGCGGGGCTGAAGATCGACTGCTCGACCTCGGCGAAGACGTTCTCCGGGTTGCGGTTGAGCTCCAGCTTGCCGATCTCGATCGGCGGGTAGTCCTCGTGCGGCCACACCTTGGTGAGGTCGAACGGGTTGAAGCGGTAGGCCGCCGCGTCGGCCGCCGGCATGATCTGCACCTGCACGGTCCAGGTCGGGTACTCGCCGCGCTCGATGGCCTCGCGCAGGTCGCGCTGGTGGGAGTCGGGGTCCTCACCGGCGAGCCTTGCGGCCTCACCGGCGGTGAGGTTCTTGATCCCCTGGTCGGTCTTGAAGTGGTACTTGACCCAGAAGACCTCGCCGGCCTCGTTGCTCCACTGGTAGGTGTGGGAGCCGTAGCCGTTCATGTGCCGGTACGACGCCGGGATGCCGCGGTCGCCGAACAGCCAGGTCACCTGGTGCGTCGACTCCGGAGACAGGCCCCAGAAGTCCCAGACGTTGTCCGCCTCCTGGCTGCCCGTGTAGGGGTCGCGCTTCTGGGTGTGGATGAAGTCGGGGAACTTGATGGCGTCCTTGATGAAGAACACCGGGGTGTTGTTGCCGACGAGGTCGTAGTTGCCCTCTTCGGTGTAGAACTTCAGCGCGAAGCCGCGCGGGTCGCGGACCGCGTCGGCGGCGCCGAGGTTGCCCGCCACGGTCGAGAAGCGGAGGAAGGTCTCCGTCTGCTTGCCGACCTCGGAGAGGAACTTGGCGCGCGTGTACCGGGTGACGTCGGCCGTGACCGTGAAGGTGCCGTAGGCGCCGGCGCCACGGGCGTGCACCACGCGCTCCGGGATGCGCTCGCGGTTGAAGTGGGCGAGCTTCTCCAGCAGGAGCTGGTCCTGGACGAGCACCGGGCCGCCGACGCCCGCCGTCTCGCTGTTCTGGTTGTCGGCAACCGGAGCACCGGCCTCCGTCGTGAGCGGCCCCTGGGTCACGTCGCCTCCTGGGTCATTTCCATCGTGCCTGTCTCTTGGCCAAAGCCAGCCTCGATCCTACAATGGACTTAGTCCAAGTCAAGTGGAGCTCCAAAGTCACACTGGTTCGGGAACTATTTCCCCTTGCTGTTAGGCTGGTCGGTATGAGTGACCTTCTGGAACGGCTGCGCGGACGCGGATGGCGGATGACCGCGCAGCGGCGCGTGGTGGCCGAGGTCCTCGACGGCGAACACGTCCATCTGACGGCCGACGAGGTCCACGCCAGGGCTGTCGCCAAGCTGCCCGAGATCTCCCGGGCGACCGTCTACAACACGCTGGGCGAGCTGGTCTCCCTGGGCGAGGTCCTGGAAGTCGCCACGGACAAGCGCGCCAAGCGGTACGACCCCAACGCGCACCAGCCGCACCACCATCTGGTCTGCGCCGGCTGCGGCGCGATCCGCGACGTCCATCCGAGCGGCAACCCGCTGGCCGACCTGCCCGACTCGGAGCGCTTCGGCTTCACGGTCTCGGACGTGGAGGTCACGTACCGCGGCCTGTGCCCGAACTGCGCGGCGGCCTGACCCGCCACACTCGTGAGAAGGACCCCCGGCACCTCGACGGTGCCGGGGGTCCTTCTTTCGTGATCCGTCCTCGGGAGCGCCTCCGGAAACACCGAGGGCCGGAACCCTTGATCGGATTCCGGCCCTCGGCCTTCAGTAGCGGGGACAGGATTTGAACCTGCGACCTCTGGGTTATGAGCCCAGCGAGCTACCGAGCTGCTCCACCCCGCGTCGATGAATGGAACATTACGTGACCGGCGGACCAAGAAGCAAATCGCTTACGGGGGCGCCGGTGATCCACGTCAGGCCGACAGCTCCTCGCGCAGCGCGTCCCGCAGGCGCGCGGCCCGCTGGGCGACCTCCGCCGGCCCCAGCGCCACGGCCCGGTCGGCCCACCCCTGTCCCTCGGCCAGCTCGCCGCGCCGCGCGTGCACCAGGGCGAGCCGCAGCGCCGCCCGCCCGTGCCCGGCGTCGGCCGCCCGCGCCCACCACGTGGCCGCCTCGGGCTCACTGCCCTCCCGGGCGAGCAGCAGCCCCAGGTTGAACGCGCCGTTGCGGGACCCGGATTCCGCCGCCCTGCGGTACCACCGCGCCGCCTCGACCACGTCCCCACGGGCCGCGGCCAGCATCCCGACCCGCACCTGCGCGCGCCGGTGCCCCTGGCCGGCCGCCCGCTCGTACCACTCCTCGCACTCGGTCTTCTCCTGGATCGCCGGCTCCCCGAGCCCGTGCGCGGGCGCCGGTGGGCGCCGGGCGTCGAGCACGGTGGCCAGCCGGTACGCGGCCTCCGCGCTCCCGCCGCCGGCCGCGCACCGCAGGTGCCGCTCGGCCGCCCGCTCGTCGCCCGCCCGCAGCCGGGCGATCCCCACCTGCAACGCGGCCTCCGTGTGCCCGGCCGCCGCCGCCCGCTCGTACCACCGCAGGGCCTGGGGGTCCAGGTTCCGTCCGGCGTAGAGGATCCCCAGGTTGAACGCGGCGTCGACGCTCCCGGCCTCCGCCGCCTTGGAGAACCACGGCTCGGCCCCGCCGGTGTCGCCGCCCTGGAGCAGCAGGACGGCCAGCGCGTTCGACGCCTCCCGGTGCCCGGCGTAGGCCGCGCGCCGGTACCACTGCTCGGCCTGCGCGGTACGGCCCTGCTCGGCGCAGAGCAGCCCGAGGTTGTAGGCGCCGTTGATGTCGCCCGCGTCCATCGCCGCCCGGTACCACCGCTCGGCGGTCTGCGTCTCGCCGCGCTCGGCGTGCAGCGCGCCCAGCGCGTTCGCCGCGTTGCCGTCGCCGTCCTGCGCGGCTCTCAGCCACCACAGGGCCGCGTTCTCGGCGTCGCCGGCGTCCCGCAGCAGGAACCCGAGCGCGCAGGCGGCCCTGGCCTCGCCGTCCTTGGCGGAGGTCAGGTACCAGCGGCCGGCCTCCTTGAGGTCGCCGCGCCGCTCCAGGATGGCGCCCAGGTGCAGGGCGGCCCGCCGGTGCCCGCGCGCGGCGGCCTGGCGGTACCACTGCTCGGCCTCCGCCATCAGTCCGGCCCCGTCGCCACCGGGCTTTCCCCCGGCCCGCCGGTCCAGCGCCCGCGCCAGCCGGTACTCCGCCTCCCGGTGCCCCCGCTCCGCGGCGACCCGCATCCAGCGCTCGGCCCCGGTCTCGCCGCGGTGCTCCAGCAGGTCGGCGAGGACGTAGGCGCCGAGGACGTGCCCCTGCTCGGCGGACTGGCGCAGCCAGTATTCGGCGGCGGGCTCGTCGCCGCGCTCGCGGTGGTGCCGCCCGAGCGCGTGCGCGGCCGCCGCGGAGCCGGCGACGGCGGCGATACGCCACCACCCGGCGGCCTCGTCGGCATATCCACGCTGGTGGAGCAGGACTCCCAGGTTGTTGGCCGCGGCGCGGTCACCGCCCGCGGTGGCGGAGCGCAGATGGGGTTCGGCTCCGTCGAGATCGCCGCGGCGCAGCAGCATGGCCCCGAGGACGCTCATGGCCTCGACGTCGCCCGCCTCGGCGGCGAGGCGACGGCGCGCCAGCTCGGCGGCCTCGTCGGCGGCCGCCACGGACTCGTCCCGGGTCTCGCCTCCGGTCTCCTCGGAGTCGGAAGCCTGCACAAATCGCCCCGTCTCGAACAGAGTTGCCTTGTCCCCCATAACGTCCATCGTCGCACCACCTGCAACCCGGGTACATCTGTAATACCCCAGCCAGTGAGGTCACTTCAGCGTTTTGTCGACATGCCCACAGAGAGACAAGTCAAACACAGATCGCCCAACTCCCCACGGCGGCACGGCCGCCGGGCCTGTCGGCACATGCGTTCGCCCACGGCGAAGGGCCCGGATCCGCAGTACGGATCCGGGCCCTTGGGCTAGAGGGGGAGCGATCAGCCCCCGCTCGGGCTACCGCTCGGACTGCTGTCCGGTGTCGGACCGGCGCTCGCACCCGGGCTCGCGCCGCCCTTGCCGGCGCCGTTCTTCCCGCTGCCGCCGGCCTTCTCCGCCTGCGCGTCCTCGGCCCGCTTCAGCGCGTCCTGAAGGTCCTTCTGCGCCTGGCCGTACGCCTGCCAGTCGCCGTTCTTCAGGGCGGTCTGACCGTCGTCGAAGGCCTTCTGGGCGTCCTTCAACGCCTCCTGGACCGTCGGGTTGCTCGACGGCGGCGGGTTGGTCTTGCCACTGCCGGTGCCACCGCCGCCGGTCTCGGGGCCGGGTGGCTCGGTGGTCGAACCCTCCGTGCCGAAGACCTTGTTGAGCGCCTTGTCGAGCGTGTCCTCGAACGCGGTGTTCCCGCCGTACGTCACCAGGACCTTGCGCAGCAGCGGGTACTTGAGGCCGCCGCCGCGCAGGTAGACCGGCTCCACGTAGAGCAGTCCGCCGTCGAGCGGCACCGTCAGCAGGTTGCCGTACTCGACCTCCGAGTCGCCGCCCTTCAGCAGCCGGATGGACTCGGCGATGGAGGGTTCGGAGTTGAACTGGCTCTGCACCCGCTTCGGGCCGTCGATCGTCTTGCCCGTGGGCAGCTTCAGGATGCTGATCTTGCCGTAGTCGCTCGTGTTCGCGTCGGCGTTGACCGTCATGAACGCGCTCAGGTTGTCACGGCCGTTCGGCGTCATCGTCGTCGTCAGCGAGAACGTCTGGGACGACTCACCGGGCATCTTGAGGCTCAGGTAGTACGGCGGCACCGCGTCGCCCGACTTGTTGGTCGGGTCGTTGGGGATCTGCCACACCTCGCTGCCGCTGAGGAAGGTCTGCGCGTCCGTGACGTGGTAGCGCGTGAGCAGCTCGCGCTGCACCTTGAACAGGTCCTGCGGATACCGGATGTGGGACATCAGCTCCGGAGAGATGTCCTTCTTCGGCTCGACCGTGCCCGGGAACGCCTTCATCCAGGTCTTCAGGACCGGGTCCTTGGTGTCCCACTGGTACAGCTTGACCTCGCCCGTGTAGGCGTCGACGGTCGCCTTGACCGAGTTGCGGATGTAGTTGACCTGGTTCTGCTGGGCCACCACCCGCTGGTTGTTGGCGGCGGTCAGCGAGTCCAGCGTCGTGTCCCCGAGGGTGGTGCGCGAGGAGTACGGATAGCCGTTGGTGGTCGTGTAGGCGTCGACGATCCACTGGACGCGCCCGTCGACCACCGCCGGGTACGAGACGCCGTCGATCGTCAGCCACGGGGCGACCGCCTCGACGCGCTGCTTGGGCGTGCGGTTGTACAGGATCCGCGAACCGTCGCCGATCGCGCCGGAGTAGAGGATCTGCGGCTCGCTGAACGCCATCGCGTACGCGGCCCGGTTCAGCGGGTTGGAGAGGCTGACACCGCTGTTCCCCTTGTAGCTGGTGGTCTTCTCACCGCTGTCGTCGGAGTAGTCGATCTCCTTCTGGGGACCGCCGACGATGGAGTAGGTGCTGGTCTTCTCGCCGTAGTAGATCCGCTGCTCGTACCGCGGGAGGTCGCCCGTGGACGGCAGGTTGTACTCGGTGAACACCGGGCGGCCCTCGGAGTCGGCCTCGGTGCCCTTGGCCGCGACCACGCCGTAGCCGTGGGTGTAGCGGAAGTGGTCGTTGATCCAGTTGTTCTTCGGGATCCCGGCGAGGTTCAGCTCGCGCAGGCCGATGACGGTGTCCTGGACCTTGCCGTCCTTGGTCTTGTACCGGTCGACGGCCAGGTTGGACGGGAACCCGTAGTAGTTGCGCACCTGCTGGAGCTGCTCGAACGTCGGCGAGACGATGTTCGGGTCCATCAGCCGGTAACTGGCCGTGTCGGCGGCGGCGTCCCGCAGCTTCGCCTTGTCCTGGGTACTGCTCGTGCCCGCGTAGTCGGCGACCTTGGAGTCGTCGATGCCGTACGCCTCACGGGTCGCCTTGAGGTTCTTCTGGACGTACGGGGCTTCCTTGGCCTGCTCGTTCGGCTCGACCTGGAACTTCTGCACGATCGCCGGGTACAGGCCGCCGATGAGGATGGCCGAGAGCACCATCAGGCCGAACCCGATGACCGGCAGCTGCCAGGTGCGCCGCCACAGGGTGGCGAAGAACAGCACCGCGCAGATGACGGCGATGCAGAACAGGATCGTCTTGGCCGGCAGATAGGCGTTGGCGTCGACGTACCTCAGGCCCGTCCAGTTTCCGGTCGCCTTGAAGTCGCTGGACTTCACCGCCAGTCCGTACCGGTCGAGCCAGTAGGCCACCGCCTTCAGCGTCACGAAGACGCCGAGGAGCACCGACAGGTGCCCGGTCGCCGCGGCCGTGGCACGCGCGCCGGGGCTGGTGACGCGCAGCCCGCCGTACAGGTAGTGGGTGAGCACCGCGGCGATCAGGGACAGGATCGTGGCGGCGAAGCCGAAGCCCAGCAGGAAGCGGTACCAGGGCAGGTCGAAGGCGTAGAAGGAGACGTCCAGGTGGAACTGCGGGTCCTGCTTGCCGAACGGCACGCCGTTGACCCACATCAGCCAGGTCCGCCACTCGCTCGCGGCGGAGGCACCGGCGATCAGCCCGACCAGCGCCGTGATGCCGCACAGCAGCCACTTCTTGTACGGCGCGATGCTCATCCGGTAGCGGTCGAGGTTCTGCTGCTCCATCGACATGGCGCTCAGCGGCGGCCGCAGCCGGTGCGCCAGCCAGATGTTCAGTCCGACCGCGGCCGCCATCAGCAGGCCGAAGACGAAGAACAGTCCGATCTTGGTCCACAGTGTGGTCGTGAACACGGACGAGTAGTGCACCGACCGGTACCACAACCAGTCCGTCCAGAAGCCCGCGAACATGGCGAAGACCATGCCGAGGACGGCGAGGACGCCCAGTGTCATGAGCAGGGTCCTGGCACGCCGGGACGGACGGCCCACTCTCATCCGCGGCCCTGTCGGGCCTCCGCCGCGGTCCGGCATCTGGAAAGCCAAGGTGTGCACCTCGAAAGTCGCTGTTGGTTCGGTTTCGTTGCGTCAGGCCCCCGAGTCCGTGGACCGTACGGTGGGCCCCCGGAATCGTGGGCCCACACCTATGCAACTTACTCACCGTTTACTCGGTTCCCGATTCCGCCCAGGAACGAGGCAGGATTGTGACCATGTCCAACACTCCCATGGCAGCGAACCCGCTCACCCGGGCGGTACTCGAAATCGACGAGTACGCCTCCGGCCTCGGCTGGGACCAGCCCGCTCGCCTCTTCGCCCTCGTAGACACCGCGCGGCTGCGGACCCAGGAACCCGCCCTCGCGGCCCAGCTCGGCCTGGAGGACGAGCAGGAGACCTCCGGTCTCACCCCGGTCGAGCAGGACGAGGTCCCGGCCGACCGGCCCCTCGACGAGTTCCTCGCCACCATCGCCTGGCCCGATGCGGTGGCCGGCTGCGCGCTGACCGTGGAGCGCCTGATGCTGCCCCCGTCCGCCGAGGCGCAGGTCCCGCAGGGACTGGACGGGCCGAAGCTGGCGAAGTGGGTGGCCGTTCACCCCGAGCGCCAGGAGGTCCGCATGACGGTCGCGGTCCTGCGCGACGGCGCCCGCGAGTCGGCCCTGCGCCTGCGTGAGAAGGACTCCGCCACGGAGGTTCTCACCGGCGCCGACCTGGTGCCGGGGCTGGCCGAGGCCCTGGCCGCGACCTTCGAGGACTGAGCTCCGCCCGCCGCCCTTCGGTACCCGTCCGGTACACGGCCGGGGCGCTGCCCGTCAGCCCTTGGCCGTGCACTTCGGCAGATCGGCGGTCTTGCCGCCGCGGATGTCCTTCAGTGCGGTGAGCGCGTCGCCCATCGTGTGCACCTTGACGAGGGTGAGCCCCGAGGGGGTGTCCTTGGCGGCGGCCGCGCAGTTCTCGGCGGGGGTGAGGAAGAACTGGGCACCCTTGCTGCGCGCGCCGACGGTCTTCATCTCGATCCCGCCGATCGGGCCGACCTTGCCGTCATCGTCTATCGTCCCGGTGCCGGCCACGAACTTCCCGCCGGTCAGGCTGCCCGGCGTGAGCTTGTCGTAGATGCCGAGCGCGAACATCAGTCCCGCGCTCGGGCCACCGACGTCGGCGAGCTTGATGTCGATCGTGAACGGGAACGTGTGATCGGTCCCGGCGGAGATCCCGACGATGGCCCGCTTGGCCCCGGTGTCGGCGGACTGCGCGGTCGTGATGGTGACGTCCTTGGTGACGGTCGCCGTCCTGTGCTGCTTCGCGGCGTCGGCCTGCTCCTTGGCCGGCACGATCGTGAAGACCACGTTCTGCCCGGGCTCGTGCTTGGTGACCAGCTTGGAGACGTCGGAGGGCTGCTTGACCGGCGCGCCGTCGACGGCCCTGATGACGTCGCCCGCGTGCAGCCTGCCCTGCGCCGGGGTGTCCTTGACGACCGTGGAGACGATCACCCAGGACTGCACCGGGATACGGAGTGCCTTCAGGGCGGCGACCTTGGCGCTCTCCTGGGAGAGGGTGAACTCCTCGGCGTTCTCCTGGGTCGACTGCTCCTCCGTCTTGCCGTCGGGGTAGAGCGTGTCGTGCGGGACGATCTTGCTGTCGTGCGCCAGCCAGCCGTAGACGGCCTCGACGAGGTTCATGCGGTATTCGGCGCTGGTGACCCGGACGGTGGTCATGTTGAGGTGGCCGTCCGCCGGGTAGGTCTTGCGGCCGGAGATCTGCAGCACCGGCTCGCCGCCGTGCTCGCCCAGGGTGTTGACCGTCGGCCCCGGTGACATCTCCGAATACGGCACGGGGAACAGGACTCCCGCGCACAGGAGCGCGATCAGCATCAGGGTGGAGGCGAGCATCGTCGCGGTGCGGCGTGGCATGACTCGACAGTACGGGACGGTTCTGTCAGCGCACCGTCAGGGCGGAACGCTCATGTACCGGAGTGGGACCTCTCCATGGCCTCACGGAAACGGGCGTAACCGTCCAGCTCGGGACCGTCGCTGCGCGCCTTGCGGGTCCGGTTCGCCCAGCTCCCCCACAGTCCGGCGCCTATCGCAGCCATAAACGGAATCAGCAACCAGGCGAGCGCCGCCATGCCGACCTCCCAACCCCAGATGAGCGACAGCAACTGACTGATCAGCAGATTAACCATCCGCACTGACAACGCTCACGCCAGGGGTTCGGTTACGCAACCGGAACTGCGGCGACGGGTCTCCGAGCGCCGGACGCCGGCGAGCTAGGCGCCGACCCATTCCTCGGTACCGTCCGAGAACCTCTGGTGCTTCCAGATCGGCACCTCGTGCTTGAGGTCGTCGATCAGCTTCCGGCAGGCCTCGAAGGCCTCGCCCCGATGCGGACACGACACCCCGACGACGACGGCGAGGTCCCCCACCTGCAGGTCCCCCACACGGTGCACGGCCGCCAGCGCCCGGACCGGGTACCCGGCGGCGACCTTCTCGGCGACCCGGCGCATCTCCGCCTCCGCGCTGGGATGGCAGGAGTACCCGAGCGCGTCGACACCCGCGCCCCCGTCGTGGTTCCGCACGGTCCCCACGAACAGCGCGGTCCCGCCGGCGGCGTCGTCCCCGAGCGCCTTGAACACCTCGTCCAGGGAAAGCGGGGTCTCCCTGACGCCGATCAGCTTGATGGGGTCCTCGGCGGCGTACTCGCCGGGATGATCGTTGGTGGCTGCCATGCGTCCATCGTGCCGCACACGCGGAAGGCCGGGGAATAGCGCGATCACCCCGCACGCGCGCGTGCGGGTTCGGAGTGTCCTACAGGACGTGCCTGGTACAGGGGGGTGCCTCGTACAGGGACTGCCTCATACGGGGACGGCCGCGTCCGAAAGGCCTCGCGGTTTGCCTCTCAGCGTCGGCGTGCCTTCCGGGCCCGCCGCACCACCGCCGCCGCGCCCAGCAGGGCCACCGTCGCCCCGGCCGCCCCCGCCGCCGTCGCGTCCTTGCGGCCCAGGCGCCGCCCGGCGACCGTGTGCCGCCCGGACACCTCCTCCAGCAGCGCCTCGAGGACCTCCTCGTTGGTCCACCGCGGCCGCCATCCGGCGTCGTGCAGCCGGCTGCCGCTCACCACCCACGGGTACATCGTGTACGCCAGGTCCCCCGCCGGAGACGGCGTGAGCCCGATCCGGTGCAGCCGGGCCGCCGCCCCCAGCGCGACCGCCGACGGCAGCTCCATCCGGCGGATCCCGCTGAGCTCCTCGACCTCCTCCTGCTCCAGCCACCCGTCGCACCCGACGACCAGCTCCCCGTCGACCTTCTCCAGCACGGCGTACTCCAGGGCGCTGCACAGGTCCTCCACGTGGCAGAACTGCCACGCGGGCCGCGACCCGGCCACGACCAGCAGGCGCGGCGACTCGAAGTACCTGGTCAGCGCGGTGTCCGTGCCGCCGACCAGCACCGCGGGCCGGACCACGGAGACGTTCAGCCCGGGGTGCGCCCGCGGCGCGCGCCGCGCCAGCCGCTCGATCTCCAGCAGGTCCCCGACCCCGGTCGCCTCGGCGGTCGCCCGCAGCTCCGCATCCTCCGACAGCGGCAGCTCGTTGTCCGGCAGCGCCCCATAGACCATCGCTGAGGTGCACAGCACCACGCGGTGCACCCCGGCCGCCGCCGCCGCGGTCAGCACGGTCTGCGTCCCCCGGACGTTGTACGCCGTCCGGGCGGCCGAATCGGTCTCCAGGTCGAGGTCGAGCGCCAGATGCACCACGACGTCCGCGCCGCGCAGCTTCTCCGCGATCACCGGATCCCGCACGTCGAGGATGTGCCACTGCGCCGCCGCGCACTCCCCGCGCCGCTCGTCGATGGCGATGACCTGCCTGACCTCGGCGGACTCTGCCAGCCGCTCGGTGAGCAGCGCGCCGATCCCGCGGGCGGCTCCGGTGACCGCGACGACGGGCCCGCGCGCGGCGGGAGTGCTCTCGTGGTTTCGCGCTGCGCGAACCTGTGGATCTGGGGAACTCACCGGGCGTCTCCAGCGGTTGTCTTCACATACGGGCGCGAATGACGCGTACGTACCAGGTGGCATCCATCCTGCCGCAGGCGTTCTGTCGGCGAAGCACCGAGGCCCGAACCGCTCGCGGTGTCTACGCTGGGTGGTGTTGTCGGGCAGCCGCGCCGCCGGAGAGAACCGGTGGCCTTACCAGCCGAGGAACCCCGTGAGTGACACCCCATTCGGATTCGGCCTTCCGCCGGAGGAGCCGGACGACGGCGACGAGGGCAAGAAGAAGGACCAGCAGAGCGGCGGTGAGCAGGGACCGGCCAACCCGTTCGGTTTCGGACTGCCCGGAGCCGGAGGCTTTGGCGGGCCCGGCGCCGACAATCCGCTCGCAGCCATGTTCGGTTCGCTGAACCGCACCGACCTGGGCGCGGCGTTCCAGCAGCTCGGCCAGATGCTCTCCTACGAGGGCGGGCCGGTGAACTGGGACATGGCCAAGCAGATCGCCCGCCAGACGGTCTCCCAGGGCACCTCCGACGGCACCAAGGACGCCAGCGTCGGTCCCGCCGAGCGCACCGCGGTCCAGGACGCCGTCCGGCTCGCCGACCTGTGGCTGGACGACGTGACGTCCCTGCCGTCCGGCGCCGGCTCCGCGGTGGCGTGGTCCCGCGCGGAGTGGGTCGAGGCCACCCTGCCGGCGTGGCAGGAGCTCGTCGACCCGGTCGCCGAGCGGGTCGGCGCCGCCATGGGCGACGTGCTGCCGGAGGAGATGCAGGCCATGGCCGGCCCGCTGATCGGCATGATGCGCTCCATGGGCGGCGCCATGTTCGGCACGCAGATCGGCCAGGCCGTCGGCGTGCTGGCCGGCGAGGTCGTCGGCTCGACCGACATCGGTCTGCCGCTCGGCCCGGCCGGCAGGGCCGCGCTGCTGCCGTTGAACATCGAGGCGTTCGGCAAGGACCTGGGCGTGCCCAAGGAGGAGGTGCGGCTGTACCTCGCCCTGCGCGAGGCCGCCCACCAGCGCCTGTTCTCGCATGTGCCGTGGCTGCGCTCGCACCTGTTCGGCGCGGTCGACGGGTACGCGCGCGGGATCAAGGTCGACACCGCCAAGCTGGAGGACGTGGTCGGCCAGTTCGACCCGCAGAACCCCGAGCAGTTGCAGGACGCCCTCCAGCAGGGCATGTTCCAGCCGGAGGACACCCCGGAGCAGAAGGCCGCCCTGGCCCGCCTGGAGACCGCTCTGGCCCTTGTCGAGGGCTGGGTGGACGCCGTGGTGCACGCGGCGGCCAAGCCGCGTCTGTCGTCCGCCGACGCGCTGCGCGAGACGCTGCGCCGCCGCCGGGCCTCGGGCGGCCCGGCCGAGCAGACGTTCGCCACGCTGATCGGCCTGGAGCTGCGCCCGCGCCGGCTGCGGGACGCCTCCCGTCTGTGGGCCTCGCTCACCGACGCGCGCGGGGTGGAGGGCCGCGACGGCCTGTGGGCGCACCCGGACATGCTGCCCACCGCCGCCGACCTGGACGACCCGGACGGCTTCGTGCACCGCGAGCAGATGGACTTCTCCGAGCTGGACAGGATGCTCGGCGAGGCGGCGGGCGGTTCCGCGCCGAAGCCGGACCTGCACAAGAAGACCGAGACCACCGGGACCACCGAAGACGACAAGGACGCCGAGAACCGCAAGGGCGACAACACCGAGTGAGCCTCCACGACGACGCGGTCCTCGTCCTGCGGGAGTACGGGGAGCAGGAGGATCTGCGCCCGCTCTACCTGGAACACCTGCAGACGCGTCCGGACGGCCTGTGGAAGGCCTGCGCGGACGGGCACATCACGGCGAGCGCCCTGGTGATCGACCCGGAGCGCGGCCGGGTGCTGCTGACCCTCCACAGGAAGCTGCGCATGTGGCTCCAGATGGGCGGCCACTGCGAGCCGGAGGACGCCACGCTGGCTGACGCCGCCCTGCGCGAGGCGACCGAGGAGTCGGGCATCGAGGGGCTGGTCCTGCTGCCCGGCGGTCCCGTCCGCCTCGACCGCCACCACACGCCGTGCGCGTGGCATCTCGACGTCCAGTACGCCGCGCTCGCGCCGAGCGGGGCGGTCGCGGCCATCAGCGACGAGTCCCTGGACCTGCGCTGGTTCGCCTACGACGACGTGCCGGACGTGGCGGACAAGTCGGTCGTCCGCCTGCTGGAGGCGACGCGCGCCAGGCTCTGACCGTGCTCTGACCATGCGAGGGGCGACCACCGGTGGTGGTCGCCCCTGCCCGTGGCCTCGGCTCAGCCCCAGACGTTCCCCTGGTTCTGTCCCCGCGCCCCCTGCTGCCCCATGCCGAACTGCGCGGCGAGGCCCTGCCCGATCACCGCGTTCTGCGGCGGCAGCAGCTCGCTGGGCTGGACGAGCGCGTAGCCGCTGCCCATGAAGCTGAGCTCCCAGCCCTCGCCGGTGTTGCCGCGGCGCCGCCACACGCCGGTGGAGTGCGTCTGGGCCTGCATCTGTACGCGCAGGCCGGTGGACCAGGCGACGATCGCGTCTGCGTCGCAGTTGACGTACTTGTCCGGCGTCACCTGCATCAGCAGCGGCGCACCGGAGGTCATCAGTGCGACCCTGCCGTGGCCGGTGATGTTCAGCTGGTACTTCCCCGAGCCGGAGATGCCGTACATGCTGTCGACGGCGACGGCCTCGTGGTACAGCGAGGAGTCCATCGCCAGCACATAGCTGCTGTCGACGGTCAGGCCGTCCTGTTCGACGTCCATGATGTGCACGTACTGGGCGAGGTTGGCGAGGTAGACCGTGCCCTGTCCGTGGCAGCGCATCAGGTCAAGGCCCTCGCCGGTGTACGCGCGCGTGCGTGCCTGGCTGCCGGTCTGGTACTCGGCGTCGAACTCGATCATGCCCTGGTAGGCGACCATCGCGCCCTTGCGGGCGAGGATGTCGTCGTGGCCCTCCAGGGTGACGCGCAGCATCTGCTTGTTCTGCAGGCTCCAGCGCTCCTGCGTCTGGGCTTCGTTGAAGGCGAAAAGCGGGCTCTGCATGGTCTCCTGTCTCCCCCTCAGCCGCGCGTCCGCAGGCGGTCGGTGCTGTCCTCGCTGGGCTGTACGACGACGATGCCCTGACCGGAGAAGGCCATCTGGTAGGCCTCTCCGCTGCCCCGGCCGATCAGGGACTGCGCTCTGAAGCTGCGCTTGCCCTTCACCTTCAGGTTCGGCGACCAGGCGACGAGGGCGTCCGGGTCGACATAGGTCTCGTTCTCGCCCTCGCCGCAGTCGACGACGATCGGCTCGCCCCAGGAGGTCAGCGCCACCCAGCCCTGTCCGGAGATCCTGGTGTTCCACAGGCCCTGCCCGGCGAACTT
Organism: Streptomyces sp. NPDC093064; assembly: GCF_044754605.1. NCBI lineage: Bacteria > Bacillati > Actinomycetota > Actinomycetes > Kitasatosporales > Streptomycetaceae > Streptomyces > Streptomyces sp. NPDC093064. The sequence continues at coordinate 509,379 of NZ_JBIVPK010000001.1, read as the reverse complement.
CGCCAGCCCCTTGACCCGCTCGACGCCCCAGGTCAGGCCGGCGTCGAAGGCCAGCAGGTTGGTGGCGTTGACGGAGATCGCGTCACCGCCGAGGTTCATGACGACGACGTTGGCTCCGTAGTCGGCGAGGTAGAGCAGTCCGTCACCGGTGCACTTCATCAGGGGGGCGCCCTCGCCGGTGACCCAGTCGCGCGCGATCTGGCGCACGGCCGAGGGGCTGGGCTCGTACTGGATGAAGCCCTCGTAGGCGACCATCGAGCCCACGCGCGCGAAGAGGTCGTTCCCGGTCTGCATGGCGACCTTCAGCATGTGGCTGCCGTGGTTCTCCATGCGCGCGGTGACGGGTGCGGGGGCGTAACCCGCGAGCGGCTGGTTCATGACGGGCTCCCTCAGACCTCGTAGGGCTGGACGACGACGAAATTGCCGGGGGCTGCGCGGAACTGGAGGTTGACGCCCTCTCCGGTGTCGCCCGGGTAGGCGTTGCGGCGCATCCGCACCTGGCTGGAGACGATCACCTGGGCGGCGGCCGACCAGGCGACCACGGCGTTGGAGTCGACGAACGTCGTCGGCGTCACGGGCAGGACGACCGGTGTGCCGTGCGTCTTGACGACGATCGTGCCGGTGCCCTGGAACTGCATCGTGAACAGGGCGCCGCCGGGGATGCCGTGTCCTTCGACGCGGCGGACCTCGTACTCCAGGCTCTCGTCGAAGGCGAGCACGTTCTCGGCGGAGACGCAGATCGCGTCGCCCTGGAGCTCGACCGGATGCAGATGGGTGGAGTTCTCGGCGAAGAACACCTGGCCCTGGCCGGTGCAGCGCATCAGCTGCATCTCCTGGCCCGTGACGTTGCCCGTGATCCGACCCGCGAAGCCGGCGCCCTTGTAGGTGAAGTCGACCTTGCCCTGGTAGAGCACCATGCTGCCCTGCCGGGCCAGCACGGGCCGGCCGCCTTCCGTGCCGAGGTCGGCGCGGACCAGCTTGCTGTTCTGCAGGGTCCAGCGCCGGCCGGTGGGCGCCTCCTTGTACAGGTTCAGCGCGGCGGACACTCCGGCGGCCTGGGGAGCGGTCTGCGGCGCTCCGTAGGGCGCGGGCCGGCCGGGGACCTGGCCGAACGGCGGCTGGTGACCGTAGCCGGGAGGCGGGGGCGGGGCCTGCGGTGCCTGGTACTGGGCGGGTGGCGGGGGCGGGGTCTGACCGTGTGCCTGGCCGTACGGCGGCTGCCCGTAGGGCATGGGTGCCGGGGCGGGCGGCGGGACCGGGCCGCCGGGCGGGGTCAGGGGGGCGATGATCGTCGGCGCCGCGTGCACCGAGGGCGCGGGACCCGGCGCCGGGGGCGGGGGCGGCGGGGTGGCTCCCGGGGGCGGCGTGAAGCCGTGCGCGGCGGGTGGCGGCGCGGGGGCGGCCGGGAGTGGAGCAGGGGCGACCGGAGCGGGAGCGACCGGAGCGGGAGCGGGAGGGGCCGGTGCGGCCGGCCCGGAGGGGACGGCGAACTCCGGGGGCGCGGTGGCCTGGGCGGGCGGGGCGAAGCCCGAAGCGGCACCGGGCTGCGGGTCCTGGCCCGCGGCGGAGCCCTCCTCCTCTTCCAGGACCTCGCCGCCGAAGTTCTTCAGCAGCGCCTCGAGGCCCCCGTCGAAGCCCTGGCCGACGGCCGCGAACCGCCACACGTCCTTGACGTAGAAGTCGCCCAGCATCACGGCCCGTTCGGTGGAGAACTCCGAGCCGTCGAACGCGTACCGGGCCACCTCCTCGCCGCCCGCCACGATGCGCAGGTACCCGGACTCGATCTGCGACATCTGCCCGGCACCGTCGACGGCGGCCGTGAACGACAGCTTCCGGATGTGCGGCGGGATCTTCTCCAGCGTGACCCGGAAGGACTCCGTGTCGCCTGCCTGAGCGCCCAGCAGCTGGATGGCCTCCTCGGGGGACTTCGGCTGGTTGAAGAAGACGAAGTAACGGTCGTCCGAGAGGCGTTCGTCGGCGTCCAGCCCGAAGCAGCTGATGTCGACGGTCAGTCCGGGTGCCGAGATCTGCACGCCTACGTACAGATCCGTCCCCGCGGTCAGGTCACTGATCCTGGCCTTGTGGCCGCGCTGGAATTCCCTGGGCATGCGTAACGACCGTCCCCCGTCCCGAATGCGAGTGCGTCGCGCCAGGCTAACGGCAAACTCCGACACCGGACGAAGTCGGTACAGACCCGGTACACAAACACAGTCCGGCGGTACCGGACGCCCCCGGCGGCCCTGTCACTCGCCGCGCGTTCCCGGCGGATGCGGCAGCCGCGCGGCCGCGGCCACCCCCTCCAGGTAGCCCCGGGCCCGCTCGGTGCGCGGGTACGCCTCCAGCAGCCGCCAGAAGTCGGGGCCGTGTCCGGGGACGAGCAGATGGGCCAGCTCGTGCAGCAGTACGTAGTCGACGACGTACTCGGGCATCCCCTGAAGACGGTGGGAGAGACGGATGCTGCCCTCCGCCGGGGTGCACGAGCCCCAGCGCGTGTTCTGGTTGGTGACCCAGCGGACCGAGGCGGGCCGGGCACGGCCGTCGAAGTACTGGGCGGACAGCCGCTCGGCGCGTTCGGCCAGCTCCGTGTCGCCGAGCGCCCGCCGGCTCTCCTGGGCGGCCAGCTTGTCGAGCATGACGCTCACCCAGCGCCGCTCCTCCGCCTCGGACATCCGGGCGGGGATGAGCACGACGGTGCGACCGCCCTCGCGGTACGCGGAGACCGTCCGGCGGCGCCGGGCGCTCCTGCGGACCTCGATCTCGCTCGCCGCCTCGCTCTCCGGCGGCCGGCTGGTCTTGCCGCGCTGTGGCGTTCCGGCACGGTTCAGTGGGTCGGCGGACACGCCCCGACGTTACCGGGTGCGGGGACGAGAAGTCCCGGGCCCGGAACGGTTCCGTGCAGATCCCCCACCGAGGGTCCGATTCGTACGACGAGTACCCACCGCCTGTGGACAACTTCCGGCACCCGCTGTCCGGGCCGGGCATGCTGGCAGTCGTGGCAGTCGTCGGTGGCGGCTCGGACCGGCTCCACCGGCGCACGAGGGCGTTTCGATGCCTTTCTTCGCTTCCTTCGTTCCCTTCCCTTCGCTTCGTTCGTTTCCTTCGTTTCCTTCGTTTTCGATGCTTCTCCTTCTTCGGGCTACGGGGGCTCGCATGCATCCGATGGTGAAACCCGCGCTCAGGCGCGGCTGGCGTGATCTCGGCACCGTGCAGTTCGGGATGACTCCCGCGCACGCAATGACACTGGGCCCGCTGGACACCGCGACGGGCAGTTTCCTGGACCTGCTCAACGGCACGCGCGGACTGCCGCTGCTGCGGGAGGAGGCGCGCCGTATGGATCTGCCCGACGGCCATGTCGACCGTCTGGTGGAGCGGCTGGCCCAGGCCGGGCTCCTGGACGACGCCCGGGGCGGCGGCGCGGCGGCGGGCGCGCTGAGAGAGCGGAAGGAGGCCGTGGACCGGCTGGGGCCCGATCTCGCCTCCCTCTCCCTGATCACGCGCGAACCGGGCGAGGCGATGGAACGCCTCGCCGCCAGACGTGAGGCGCGTGTGCAGGTCAAAGGCGCGGGCCGGGTGGGCGCCGTCCTGGCCGCGCTGCTGTCCGGGGCGGGGGTCGGCGAGGTCGACGTGCGCGACGGCGGCTGTGTGGAGCCGTGGGACGTCGCCCCGGGCGGGCTGTCCGCCGAGACCGTCGGCGCGCGCCGGGACACCGCGGCGCGGCGGGCCGTGCGGGCGGCGGCCCCGGACCGCCCGGTCCGCCGCACCCCCCGGACGCAGCCCGAGCGGGAGGAGCGGGGATTCGCCCTGGTGGTCCTCGCCCCGCGGGACGACATCGCCGTGCACGCGCCCGACCCGTCCGCGGCCGCCGCCCTGATCGAGTCCGGCACCCCTCATCTGTACGCCGGGGTGGTGGAGGGCACGGGCGTCGTGGGCCCGCTCGTCCTGCCCGGCGAGACCGGCTGCGCCGACTGCCTGCACCGGGACCGCACGGACCGGGACGGGACGTGGCCGCGTCTGGTGGCGCAGTGGCGCTCGGGCAGGCCACGTCACGTACGTTCGTGTGATCTGGCTCTCGCCGCGACCGTGGCCGCCCTGTCGGCCGCGCACGCGCTCGCCTTCCTGGACGGGGAGTCGCCCTCCAGCGCGGGCGCCCGCTGGGAGGTGTCGCTGCCCGGCCTGAACTGGCGCGCGCGACCGGTGTGGCCGCATCCGTCCTGTCCGTGCGGCGCGGCCGGGAGAGCCGAGAGGGAGCGCGCCTCAAAGAACGGGGAGGCACGCGCGACAATGGCTGGGCAACGGCCGTCATCGACGCCCTGCCGTCGGGCAGACGCGGCGCGGCTTGCTGGGACTTGGAGGGCGCATGTCTGATCTTCCCCGGAAGGCGGTCACCCGGACCGCCAAGCTCGCCGCGCTCCCGCTCGGTTTCGCCGGGAGAGCGACCTGGGGACTCGGCAAACGGATCGTCGGCGAGTCCGCCGATCTCGTCGGCCGTGAGCTGCAGCAACGCACGGCCGAGCAGTTGTTCAAGGTGCTCGGCGAGCTCAAGGGCGGGGCGATGAAGTTCGGGCAGGCGCTGTCCGTCTTCGAGTCGGCGCTCCCCGAGGAGGTCGCCGGCCCCTACCGGGTGGCGCTGACCAAGCTCCAGGAGGCGGCGCCGCCGATGCCGACGCGCACGATGCACTCCGTACTGAAGGAGCGGCTCGGGGCGCACTGGCGCGAGCTGTTCGAGGAGTTCGAGGACAAGCCGTCCGCGGCGGCCTCGATCGGGCAGGTGCACCGGGCGGTATGGCACGACGGCCGCGAGGTCGCGGTCAAGGTGCAGTACCCCGGCGCCGGTGAGGCCCTCGTATCCGACCTGACCCAGTTGAGCCGTTTCGCCCGTCTGCTGGGGCCGCTGGTTCCCGGCGTGGACATCAAGCCGTTGATCGCCGAGCTCAAGGACCGCGTCTCCGAGGAGCTGGACTACGGACTGGAGGCGCAGGCCCAGCAGGCTCATGCCGAGGAGTTCGCCGACGACCCGGACGTCGTCGTCCCGGCGGTCGTCCACCAGCGCGACCAGGTCCTGGTCACCGAGTGGATGGACGGTGTTCCGCTGTCCGAGGTGATCGCGGACGGCACCCAGGCCCAGCGCGACCGCGCCGGCCAGCTGCTGGCCCGCTTCCTGTTCTCCGGCCCGGCCCGCACCGGCCTGCTGCACGCCGACCCGCACCCCGGCAACTTCCGTCTTCTGCCCGGCGGACCGGAGGGCGAGGACGACTGGCGCCTGGGCGTCCTGGACTTCGGTACCGTCGACCGCCTTCCCGGTGGCCTGCCGACGCCCATCGGCTCAGCCCTGCGCATGGCGCTCGACGGAGAGGCGGAAGCGGTCTACGAGATGCTCTCCACGGAGGGCTTCGTGAAGGAGTCCGTCGAGCTGGACCCGGACGCCGTCCTCGACTACCTCCTGCCGATCATCGAACCGGCCCAGGTGGAGGAGTTCACCTTCACCCGCGGCTGGATGCGCAGTCAGGCGGCCCGGATCGCCGATCCCCGCTCCCCCGCCTACCAACTGGGCAAGCAGCTCAATCTGCCCCCGTCGTACCTGCTCATCCACCGGGTCACGCTCAGCACCATCGGTGTGCTGTGCCAGCTGGGTGCCACGGTGCGGCTGCGGGAGGAGCTGGAGGAGTGGCTGCCGGGTTTCGCCGCCCGTCCGGAAGGCGAGGAGCCGGACGACGAGCAGTCGGCCGCCGAGGCGTGAGCACGCGGGGGGACTACCACCAGGCGGAGTCCAGGCGCCCCTCGATCGAGCGGAGGTTCTCGCGGGAGCAGGCGTCGCAGAAGTAGCGCCGGGCGCCGTTCTCCACGGAGCAGGTCCAGGTGGGCGGCTGGCCCTCGGCCGGGGTGCCGCAGCGCGCGCACACCAGGGTGGGACGCTCCGCGCTCTCGCCGTCGCGGTCCATGCCGTCGCGGTCCGTGCCGTGGTGCGCCGTACCCGCGTGGGCCGCGCTCGCGTGGTTCGTGCCTCCGGGAAGACTCGTCACTCCGCGACCATACCGCCGGGCCGCTGATCGGCGGGAACAACGCACCGCGGGGGCCGGTCCGTTCGGACGGACCGGCCCCCGCGGGGAGAGTTCCGGCCTCCCGGGCCGGGAGGCCACCGCCTGGCGGTGGGGAACAGCGTTGTGGGTCAGTGCATCACTGCCATGGCGAGCGCGCGGCGGGCGCGCAGCGAGGCGCGCTCGGCGCGGCGCTGCATCCGGCGGGCGGCCGCCAGGCGTACGGCCTGGCGTTCCCTCTCCGCCTCGTGCAGCCGCTCGTGCATATGCGCACGAGCCAGCGCTTCTGGGATGAGTTGCATCTCTCGGTTCCTGTTCTGACGCGAGTCGTTCGCGCCGGTGGTGGTGACGTCTTCAGTTGCGGAGCCTGCGGGCTCGCTGGCGGACGGCTTCATCGGGGCCTGCTTCTGGGGGTCGTGCGTGAGGGGGCGGTCGATCGTTCCTGCGGTGTTCATGCCGTGACCGGGTTCTTCCGCGGGCGGCCACGCGGCCGCTTCCGGGCGACGACGACACCTTGGACGAACAGCTCGCCGCCCCAGACGCCCCAGGGCTCACGCCGCTCCTTGGCGCCGGCGAGGCAGGCCTCGATCAGCGGGCAGGTGCGGCAGAGGGACTTGGCGTACTCCACGTCCGCCGGCGACTCGGCGAAGAAGACCTCCGGGTCGTAGGAGCGGCACGGGACGGGCACGCCGAGGTTCTCGATGGCGTCGTCGAGCGCGGTGAGCGCGGTGAGCGGGGTCAAGGCGGGGTCCTCCGTGAGACCAGGCTTGGGGATCGTGTCGGAAGGCGGTACGGACGGGACGTGCGCTTCGAGTTGCACGGTTCGTCTTCCTCGTCTGTTCGGGTCGGCCGGTCGGCCGGGTGTCGGCTGGCTACCGGGTTTGTCTTGTCCCGAGGCCCCTTCGCTTCGCTGTCCCCGTTCGGGGAAAACAGAAGGGCCGCGGATCCCGGATGGGGTTCCGCGGCCCTGAAGGCGCCGGCCTGATCGGCGATCAGGCTGGATCACTCCAGGGTTCTGGCCCACGGAAGGCCCACGTCAGGTGGTGCTGCTTCGTCTGCTCCCGGTTACCGGCACCGGCCGCCTGAACGGCATAGGCCTGTGCCTGTGCCGCTACTGCTTCCAGTGCCTTGGTCGGTCGCTCGTCACGCTCACGGACGGGAAGACCCGCGAGGGACATAAAGGACTCCGGACGCGCGGCAGCGATGCCGGACAGACCGGTGCCCTGGTTGAAGGCGCCGAGCATGCACAGGGAGACGACCGAGCGATCGGTCATTTTGGCGGTGCTGATGGAGCTGGTCTTGATAGTGATCACTGGGCTCGCCTCCTCTCGGCGTCTGGGGGACTGGGGTGAGCCAGTCCGTACGGATATGCAAGTAGAACACGGAATCAGGGCCTCAGGAAGGCCACCGTTCCCGTGACCAAGAACCTATGGGGACGGACGGCGGGTACGCAAACTATTTTTCTGACGAGTTCCCCTCAGTCCTCGGTCAGTCCTCGGTCAGTCCTCGATCCCTTCTCCCGCGGGCTCCCGGCCTGCGCAGATGGCGAGAACATCCGATCCGTACCGGCGGAGCTTGCGCATCCCCACTCCGGGGATGCGCGCCAGTTCGCGCTCGTCGTCCGGAACGCCCTCGGCGATCGCCATCAAGGTCTTGTCGGTGAAGACGCAGAAGGCGGGCTGCCCGCTGCGTCCCGCCTGGCCCGCCCGCCACTCGCGCAGCCGCTCGTACAGGCCCTCGTCCATGTCGGAGGGGCAGCCCTCGCAGCGCATCAGCTTCATCTCGCCGGCCTCGGTGAGCGTGCGGCCGCAGACCCGGCACCGGGCCGGGGTGCGCTGCGTGCGCCGCGGGACGGGCGCTTCCCGCGTCCCCACGGCCGCGGTGAAGCCGCGCTCGATGCCCCCTGAGCCGCCGGGCGCGGTGCGGCCCGCGGCACCGGCCGAGCCGGGGCGCAGCCCGTCGAGGAAGCGGCTGGGGCGGCGGCTGGGACGGCCGCCGGGCGAGCGGGACAGCGACCAGGAGACGTGCAGCCGCTCGCGGGCGCGGGTGACACCCACGTAGAGGAGGCGGCGCTCCTCCTCGATCTGTTCGTCGGTTCTGGCGTAGGTGATGGGGATCATGCCCTCGGCGACGCCGGCCAGGAAGACGACGTCCCACTCCAGGCCCTTGGCCGAGTGCAGGGAGGCGAGGGTGACGCCCTGGACCGTCGGGGCGTGCTGGGCGTTCGCCCGTTCGTCGAGTTCCGCCACGAGGTCGCCGAGCGTCGCGCCCTGCCGGGCGGCGGCGAAGTCCCGGGCGAGGTTCACGAGGGCGGCCAGCGACTCCCAGCGTTCCCTGACCGCGCCGGAGCCGGCCGGCGGCTGCGGAGTCCAGCCCTCCCCGGACAGCACGGCACGCACTTGTGAGGGCAGGTCGACGGCGTCGTCGAGGAGGGAGTCGTTGCCGCCGAAACGTGCGGCGGCCCGCAGGGCGACGCCGGCCTTGCGCACCTCGGGCCGGTCGAAGAAGCGCTCGGCGCCGCGCAGCTGATAGGGCACGCCGACGTCGGCCAGGGCCTGCTCGTAGGTCTCGGACTGGGCGTTCGTCCGGAACAGGACGGCGATCTCGCTCGCCGGGACGCCGGAGGCGATGAGGTCGTGGATGCGGTGGGCGGCCCCCTCGGCCTCGGCGGGCTCGTCGGTGTACTCGGAGTAGGCGGGCTCGGGGCCGGAGGCGCGCTGGGAGACCAGTTCCAGCCGGTGGTCGGCTGCCCTGCCCCGGGCCTGGGCGAGCAGTCCGTTGGCGAGGTGGACGACCTGCGGGGTGGAGCGGTAGTCGCGGACCAGCTTGACGACGGTGGCGCCGGGATGACGGGTGCGGAAGTCGAGCAGGTGGTCGGGGGTCGCTCCGGTGAAGGAGTAGATCGTCTGGCTGGCGTCGCCTACGACGCACAGGCTGTCGCGGTCGCCCAGCCACAGCTCCAGCAGGCGCTGCTGGAGCGGGGAGACGTCCTGGTACTCGTCCACCACGAAGTGCTGGTACTGGGCGCGGACCTGTTCGGCGACGTCGGCCCGGTCCTGGAGGACGGCGACGGTCAGCAGCAGGACGTCCTCGAAGTCGATGACCGAGCGGTCCCGCTTGAGGTCCTCGTACACCGAGTACAGCTGGGCGATCTCGGCCGGGTCGCGGGGGGCGGTGCGGCCGTCCTTCGCGGCCGCGAGGGCGTAGTCGGCCGGGACGGTCTGGGTGACCTTGGACCACTCGATCTCGGCGGTGACGTCCCGCAGCTCGCCCCGGTCCAGGCGGATGCGGCAGGCGGCGGCCGCGTCCGCGACGAGCTGGATCTTGCGGTCGACGAGCCGGGGCATGGCGCCACCGATCGCTTTCGGCCAGAAGTACTGCAACTGCCGCAGGGCGGCGGAGTGGAAGGTGCGGGCCTGCACGCCGTGCGCGCCGAGCTGGCGCAGTCGGCCCCGCATCTCCCCCGCGGCACGGTTGGTGAAGGTGACGGCCAGCACGCTGGAGGGCTGGAGGACACCCGCGCGCACTCCGTAGGCGATGCGGTGGGTGATCGCCCGGGTTTTGCCCGTGCCGGCGCCCGCCAGGACGCACACCGGCCCCTGAAGAGAGGTGGCCACCTCGCGCTGCTCGGGGTCCAGCCCGTCGAGCACCGCGTCGGCGGAGTCCGGGACCCGAGGGAAGAGCGGGGAGTGCGTTGCTGCTGTCACACAGCCATGCTGCCAGGTCGCCGTGGGACGCATGAGCCGGTTGTCCACAGGCAGCCCCCGCGGTCGTACTAATGCCGCGCGTCCTCGTGCCGCGGGTCCTCGTGCCGCGCGTCACGCCCTGCCGGATACCCCCGGTGGGAATGCCGGAGCGATGGCGTACGTTCCTTCCCTGCGACGAATACGTCCCCGAGCCGCCGAAGGAGCGCGAGAGACATGCCGGGCACTGTGACGATGTACAGCACCACGTGGTGCGGCTACTGCCGCCGGCTGAAGAGCCAGATGGACCGCGAGGGCATCGCGTACACCGAGATCAACATCGAGCAGGACCCGGAGTCCGCGGACTTCGTCGAGAAGGCCAATGGCGGAAACCAGACGGTTCCCACCGTGCTCTTCCCGGACGGTTCGACTCTCACGAACCCGTCGCTGGCCCAGGTCAAGGAGAAGGTCGGCGCCTGATCGCGGCACACCGCACGACAGACGCCGAAGGCGGCCTCCCCGGCATCCCCGGGAAGGCCGCCTTCTCGTCGTCCGAGCGCCTCAGACGGCGCTCCTCGTCGGGAGCGGCTTGCCGTACCAGAGCTCGATGAGCCGGGCCGCGATGGAGATGCCGTAGGGCGGCAGGACCTCGCCGGACTCGAAGGCCGCGCGCAGTTCCTCGCGGGAGAACCAGCGGGCCTCGTGGATCTCGTCGCCGTCGACGGCGATCTCGGTCGAGGTGGCGTGTGCCATGAAGCCCAGCATGAGGCTGGAGGGGAACGGCCAGGGCTGACTGGCGACGTACTCGACCTCGCCGACGGTGACGCCCACCTCCTCGTGGACCTCGCGGCGCACCGACTGCTCGATGGACTCCCCGGGCTCGACGAAGCCGGCGAGCGTGGAGAAGCGGCCCTCGGGCCAGTGCACCTGGCGGCCGAGCAGGATGCGGTCCTCGTCGTCGGTGACCGCCATGATCACGGCGGGGTCGGTGCGCGGGTAGTGCTCGGCGCCGCAGGCCGGGCAGCGGCGGATGTGTCCGGCCGCGGCGATCACGGTGCGCTCACCGCAGCGGGAGCAGAAGCGGTGCAGCCGCTGCCAGTTCTCCAGGGCCACCGCGTGCGCCATCAGGCCGGCGTCCCGGGGTGACAGCAGCAGGCCGGCCTCGCGCAGGCCGGCCGGGCGGGCGGACTGGTCCATGCGGCCGGGCAGGGAGTCCTTCTGCAGGGCGAAGTATCTGACGCCCTCCGCGTCCGTGCCGAGGAAGTAGCGGTGCGCCTCGGTGAGGGGCGCCTCGAAGGAGGGCGTCGTGACCAGTTCGGTCCGGCCGTCGAGTGTCTCGTCGATCAGGGCCTGACCGCCGGAGACCACGAAGCAGCGCGTCGAGGGGTGGCTCCACGCCGCGGCGAGCCAGGCCTCGTCGAGCCGGTGGTGGGCGGCCCGGTCGATGCCGCTGGGCGCGGTGAGCGAGATGGGTCGGTCGGCGGTGTGGTCGGTCCAGGTGGTCACGGGTGCTTCCAACTCCCCCGGTGCAACGGTTGTTTCGGCGGCGGTTCAGCGGGACGTTCGGCAGGAGGCGTCCGCGTCCGGCGGGGCCTGGGGGCACGGGACGGCCTTACCAGTGTGCGCCCGGCACGACACCGCCCGGGCCGGTGGGCGCCCGTCAGGGCGCATCGTGCCAGTGCTCCCCGAGGTCGCCCCACAGGTACGCACTGGTCTCGACGCCCTTGAGCAGGAGGTCGAGCTCGACCTTCTCGTTCGGCGCGTGCCAGCCGTCGGAGGGGACGGAGATGCCCAGGAAGAGGACGGGCGCGCCGAGCACCTCCTGGAGGTCGGCGGCCGGGCCCGAGCCGCCCTCGCGGGTGAAGCGGACGGGAGCCTCGAAGGCGCGGCCCATGGCGCGGACCACGGACTGCAGGGCCGGGTGGTCCAGCGGCGTCAGGCACGGGCGCGTGGCAGCGCCGAACACGATCTCGTGCCGTATCCCCGCGGGCACCTGCTCGGCGGCCCAGGCGCGGACGGCCTTCTCGATGTGGTCGGGGTCCTGGCCGGCGACGAGGCGGAACGACAGCTTGACCATCGCCGTGGAGGGGATGATCGTCTTGCTGCCGGGACCCTGGTAGCCGCCGCCGATGCCGTTGACCTCGGCGGCGGGGCGGGCCCAGATGCGCTCCAGGGTGGTGTACCCGGCCTCGCCGTGGGTGGCGTACGACTTGGCGGTGCGCAGCCACTGCTCCTCGGCGAACGGCAGCTCGGCGAAAAGCCGGCGCTCCCGGTCGGTGAGTTCCACGATGCCGTCGTAGAAGCCGGGGACGGCCACGCGCGCGTGCTCGTCATGCAGGGCGGCGACGAGGTGGGCCGCGGCGGTCGCCGGGTTGGGCACCGCGCCGCCGAAGGAGCCGGAGTGGATGTCCTGGTCGGGTCCGTACAGCCGGATCTCGCACTCGGCGAGGCCGCGCATTCCGGTGCACACCGTGGGGGTGTCCGCGGACCACATGCCGGTGTCGGAGACGATCACCGCATCGGCGGCCAGGCGCTCCGCGTGCTCCTCGACGAGCGCCCGGAAGTGCGGGGAGCCGGACTCCTCCTCGCCCTCGATCAGCAGCTTCAGGTTCACCGCCGGGGCGGTGCGGCCGGTGGCGGCGAGGTGGGCGCGGACGCCGAGTGTGTGGAAGAACACCTGGCCCTTGTCGTCGGCCGCCCCGCGCGCGTAGAGGCGTCCTTCGCGGACGACGGGCTCGAAGGGCTCGCTGTCCCAGCCGTCCTCGCGGGCGGCGGGCTGGACGTCGTGGTGGCCGTAGACGAGGACCGTGGGGGCCTCGGGGTCGTCGGAGCGCCACTCGGCGAAGACGGCGGGGGCGCCCGGGGTCTGCCAGACCTCGGTGGTGGTGAAACCGGTCTGCTGGAGTTTGCCGGCGAGCCAGTCGGCGCTGCGCCGTACATCGGGCGCGTGGTCGGGCTGGGCCGACACGGACGGGATGCGCAGCCATTCGGCGAGGTCGTCGAGGAAGGCGGTGCGGTGCTGCTCGATGTACGTACGGACGGCGCTGTCCGGGGTCTGGCTCATGGCTCCGAGCCTATCGGCCCGCGGTGGCTTCCCGTTCGGGCGGTTCGTCACACCGCTGCTCGGGCTGCGGCTCCTCCGTCAGCAGCCGTTCCAGCTCGGCACGGCCCGGGAGGTCGTCGTGCCGCACCACCTCGCCGGTGCGTACGTAGACGAACGCGGCCGTGACACGGTCCAGGGGGATGCCCCGCTGCTCGGCCCAGCCCAGCCGGTACACGGCGAGCTGGAGCGGGTCCGCCGTGCGGGAGCGGAGCGTCTTCCAGTCCACGATCTCGTACGTCGCCCGCTCGCCGTCGCCCTCCTTGTAGACGGCGTCGATCCGGCCCCGGACGACACGGCCGGCGAGGGCGAGCTGGAAGGGCGCTTCGACGCGGTGGGGCGTGCGGCGGGCGTACGGGGTGCGTTCGAAGGCCTCCTTGAGGGCTTCGAGGTCGCGTTCGTCGGCGATCTCGGCGTCGCCACCGGGCAGTTCCCCGGGCTCCAGCATGGGCAGCGTCAGCTCTTCGAAGCGGGATTCCACCCAGGCGTGGAAGCGGGTGCCACGGCGTGCGGCCGGTTGCGGGGGGCGCGGCATGGGGCGCGCGAGTTCCCGCGCGAACCCGTCGGGGTCGGCGGCCAGGTGCAGCAGCTGCGACGCGGTCAGGGTCGTCGGTAGCGGTACGTCGGTGACGCTCTGCCGGGCGCGCCGGAGTTCTCCGGTCAGCGCTTCGAGGTCCCGGTCCCAGGAGGCGACCATGCGGGCCTCCTCCGGGACGAGGGGGCTGGATCCGGGTGCACGGTCCGGGTCGGGGCGCTCCGAGTGCTCGCGTGCGGGCGGGGGCGCGGGGTGGTGGTCGGGCGGGGGCGCCTGGTGCGGGACGGTCGGACGGTCGCCGCTCCAGGAGTCCCAGTCGTCGGTGTCCCCCTCGAAGGGGTTGTCGTCTTCGAAGAGGTCGTCCTCTCCGAAGGGGTCCTCCTCGCCGAAGGGCGGCTCGTCGTCGTACGGAGGCGCGTCGTCGCGCGGAAGTGCCTCGTCGTGTGGAAGTGCGTCGTCCTGCGGTGCCGCGGGCCAGTCGGGGTCGTCGTGGGACGTGGGGTCGTGCGTGGCCTCCGGGTGGCCGTCAGCGCCGGTGGCGAGGTCCTCCAGGTGGGCGAGGACGATCGCGGCGGCCTCACGGCGGCGGGCCAGGGCGGCCTCGTCCAGCGGCAGGGGCCACACCTGGTCGGCGGTGGCCCGGTGCAGGGCCGGGTTCTCCTCGTCCTCACCGGGCTCGTCCGCCCAGGCCTCGATCTCACCGTGGCCGGCGGCGCAGTGGTCGTACAGGGCCTGAAGGAACGCGGACGGGCCGCGGGGCCGCTTCTGGCTCGGGCCCCACCAGTGGCCGGAGCCGAGGAGCAGGGAGCGGGGGCGGGTGAAGGTGACGTATCCGAGGCGGAGTTCCTCGGTGTGCTGGTGGTCCTTCATAGCCTCGTGGAAGGCCTTCATGCCGCGCGCGTCCCAGCCGTCGATGTCGGGGAGGGTGTCGGCGTCGCCGCGCAGGGCGTGCGGCAGCACCTTGCCCTGGCTGGTCCACTTCTCCCGGCCCTGCCCGCTGGGGAAGGTGCCGGTGACCAGGCCGGGGACGGCGACAACGTCCCACTCCAGGCCCTTGGACCTGTGCGCGGTGAGCACCTTGACGGTGTTCTCGCCGCCGGGCAGCGCGTTGTCGAGGCCCTTCTCGTACTGGGCGGCGGTGCGCAGGAAGCCGAGGAAGGCCAGCAGGCTCGCCTCGCTCTCGTTCGCGGCGAAGGAGGCGGCGATGTCCAGGAAGTTCGCCAGGGTCTCGCGGCGGCGGGCGGCCAGGGCGTGCGGGGAGGCCGACAGCTCCACCTCCAGACCAGTGACGGCCAGGACGCGGTGCAGGACGTCCATCAGCGGGTCGGACAGCGAACGCCGCAGGTCGCGCAGTTCGGCGGCGAGCCTGGCGAACCGCACGCGCGCGTCCGGGGAGAACGGCAGCCGGTCGTCGTCCCGGGCACCGTCCAGGGGCGTTTCGAGGAAGGTGTCGAGGGCGTCCGCGAGCGAGATCACCTCGGCCGGGTCGACGCCCTCGACGGCCTCGGCGAGCCGGCTGTCGGGGTCGTCGGCGGCGTCCACGCGCGCGTGGGCGACGAGCAGCCTCGCCCGGCGGCCCAGGAGCGCGAGGTCGCGCGGGCCGATGCGCCAGCGCGGGCCGGTCAGCAGCCGTACCAGCGCGGCGTTGGCGCCGGGGTCCTGAAGGACCTCGCAGACGGCGACGAGGTCGGCGACCTCGGGCAGGTGCAGCAGCCCGGACAGGCCGACCACCTCGACCGGGACGTCACGGGCGACCAGGGCACCCTGGATCTCGGCGAAGTCGCCCGCCGTACGGCACAGGACGGCGATCTCGCCGGGTGCCGTCCCGGTCCCCACGAGGTGGGCGATCGAGTCGGCGACCCAGTCGATCTCCTCGGCGTGGGTGGGCAGCAGTGCGCAGCGCACCAGGCCGTCACGTTCCGCGCCGGGGGCCGGGCGCAGGGCCTCCACGCCCGCGTGCATGGCGCGCAGGGGTTCGGCGAGGCCGTTGGCGAGGTCGAGGAGGCGGCCGCCGCTGCGGCGATTCTCGCTGAGGGCCTGGCGGGTGGCGGGGGGGCCGTCGGCGTGCGCGAAGTGCTCGGGGAAGTCGTCGAGGTTGGCGACGGAGGCGCCGCGCCAGCCGTAGATCGCCTGGCAGGGGTCGCCGACGGCGGTGACGGGGTGGCCGGTGCCGTCGCCGAAGAGGCCGGCCAGCAGGATGCGCTGGGCTACGGAGGTGTCCTGGTACTCGTCGAGCAGGACCACCCGGAACTCCTCGCGCAGGACGCGACCGACCTCCGGCAGGCGGGCGAGCCGTGCGGCCAGGGCGATCTGGTCGCCGAAGTCGAGCAGATCGCGCTCGCGTTTGGCGGCCCGGTAGCGGAGCACCAGCTCGGCCAGTTCCCGGCGGGCGGCGGCCGTCTCCGGGACCTTGCGCAGGTCGGCGTTGGTGAGCTTGGCGCCTTCCAGGGAGCGCAGCAGCCCGGCGTCCCAGGCGCTCAGGTCCTCCGGGCGTACGAGGTGTTCGGCGAGCTCGGCGTCGAGGGCCAGGAGGTCGCTCACCAGGTCCGGGAAGGAGCGGGCCAGCGCCGGGTAGGGGCCGGGTGCCTCGCGCAGCACGCGCGCGGCGAGCTGGTAGCGGGTGGCGTCGGCGAGCAGGCGGGCGGTGGGTTCGAGCCCGATGCGCAGTCCGTGGTCCTTCAGGAGACGGCCGGCGAAGGCGTGGTAGGTGGAGATCAGCGGCTCACCCGGCGGGTTGTCGGGGTCGATGGCCTCGGGGTCGGTGACGCCGGCCCTGATCAGGGCCTTGCGGACGCGTTCGGCGAGTTCGCCGGCGGCCTTGTTGGTGAAGGTCAGCCCGAGGACCTGCTCGGGGGCGACCTGCCCGGTGCCGACCAGCCACACCACGCGGGCCGCCATCACGGTCGTCTTGCCGGAGCCGGCGCCGGCCACGATCACCTGCGGGGCCGGCGGCGCGATGATGCAGGCCGTCTGCTCCGGGGTGAACGGAATCCCGAGGAGCTCCTTGAGCTGCTCGGGATCGGTGATACGGGCGGGCACCTCACAGAGGCTAGCGGCGGGCACTGACAATCCGTGCCAGATGGCCGCCAAGGTCGAAAGACGCGCAGGTCAGCACGGGTGGTGCCGTTCGTCACGCGGCTCACTCGACGATGTGGCGCCCCTCCGGCCGCGCGCTGCACGACGCCCGGAAGGCGCAGTGCGCGCAGTGCTGCCCGGCCGTCGGCGTGAACCGCTCGTCAAGAACCTTCCCGGCGGCGGTGGCCAGCAGCTCGCCGGCCCATTCCCCCTCCAGCGGCTCCTGGGTCTGCACCTTGGGCAGGCCGTCGCCGCCGTCCCGTTTGGCCGCGCCCTGGCGCAGCTGGACCAGCTCGGCGCCGCCCGGCTCGGGGCGTTCCCCGTCGAAGACCCCGTCGACGGCGCCCTCGCGGACGGCGAGCTGGTAGACGGCCAGCTGCGGATGGCGGGCCACCTCGGCCCCGGTGGGCGCCTGCTTGCCGGTCTTGAAGTCGACGACGTAGGCACGTCCCTCGGAGTCGGCCTCCACCCGGTCCATGGAGCCGCGGATGCGCACCTGGTAGCCGCCCGCTTCCAGGGTCAGGTCGAAGTCGTGCTCGCCGGCCACCGGGGTGCGGCCGGCGCGCTCCAGGACGTGCCAGTTCAGGAAGCGCTCCAGCGCCACGCGCGCGTGCTCCTTCTCCTGCGCCGACTTCCACGGCGCGTCGAAGGCGAGCGCGTTCCACACCGTCTCCAGGCGTTCCATGAGGACCGCGAGGTCGGCGGGGCTGCGCCCGGAGGCGACCTCGTCGGCGAGGACGTGCACCACGTTGCCGAAGCCCTGGGCGGCGGTCGCGGGGGCGTCGGCCTTGACCTCGCGGCTGAGGAACCACTGGAGGGCGCAGGTGTTGGCGAGCTGGTCGAGGGCGCTGCCGGACAGCGCCACGGGCTGGTCGCGGTCGCGCAGCGGCACCTTGCTCTCGGTCGGGTCGGCCATGCCCCACCAGCGGTAGGGGTGGGCCGCGGGCACCAGCGGACGGCCCTCGTCGTCGGCGAGCGCGGCCAGCCGGGCCAGCCGGTGCGCGGCGGCCTGCCGGAGGGGGGCGGAGGCGCGCGGGTCGACGGTCGTGGCACGCAGCTCGGCGACGAGTGCCGCGACCGACAGCGGGCGGCGCGGGCGGGAGGTGACGTCTCTGGGTTCGACACCGAGTTCGGTGAGGAAGCGGGAGGGCTGGTCGCCGTCGTCCGCGGGGGCCTTCACCGCGGTCACCACGAGGCGTTCACGCGCGCGCGTGGCGGCCACGTAGAACAGCCGCCGCTCCTCCGCGAGGAGCGCGCCGGGGGTGAGCGGGGCGGCGAGTCCGTCGCGGCCGATGCGGTCGGCCTCCAGCAGGGAGCCGCGGCGCCGCAGGTCCGGCCACAGGCCTTCCTGGACGCCCGCGACGACGACCAGGCGCCACTGCAGGCCCTTGGAGCGGTGCGCCGTCATCAGCCGGACGGCGTCGGGGCGCACGGCGCGCCGGGTGAGCGTGTCGGCGGCGATGTCCTCGGCCTCGATCTCGGCCAGGAAGTTCAGGGCGCCCAGGCCGCCGGTGCGCTCCTCCGCGCGGGCGGCGGTCGCGAACAGCGCGCACACGGCGTCGAGGTCGCGGTCCGCGTTGCGGCCCGCCGCGCCGCCGCGCCGGGCCGCCCGTGCCAGGCGGGACGGCCACGGTGTGCCGTCCCACAGGTCCCACAACGCCTCCTCGGCGGTCCCTCCGCCCGCCAGGCGTTCCCGTGCCTTCCTGAGCAGCGCGCCGAGGCGCTGGGCGCCACGCGCGTACGTGGGGTCGTGAGCGACCAGACGCTCGGGTTCCGCAAGCGCCCTCGCGAGCAGCTCGTCCGAGGGCGCTGGCAGCGGGTTGCCTGCGGCGCGTTCCTCCTCGCGCAGGGCGCGGCCCAGGCGGCGCAGGTCGGCGGCGTCCATGCCCGCCAGCGGCGAGGCGAGGAGGGTGAGCGCGGTCTCGGTGTCCAGCCAGCAGGCGTCCGCCTCCGGATCCGCTTCGGGCCGCTCCGGGGCCGGCGCTACGGCGGCCTGCTCTCCGGTGACAAAGGCCCCTTCTCCACTGCCAGCAGCCTGCTCCCCGGTGACGGCGGCCTGCTCCCCGCTGCCGACAGCCTGCTCCCCGATACTTGCGGCCGGCCCATCGGCGTCGGCCGCCTCCTCGGCGACCCCTTCCTCCGATTCCCCCGCTCCCCCCGCTTCCCCTGCTCTCTCCGTTTTCTCCGAGCGCCGCATCGTCTCCGCGGTCGCCACCGCCCGCAGCGCCGTCAGCAGCGGCGCCACCGCCGGTTCATGGCGCAGCGGCAAGTCGTCGCCGTCGACGTCCAGGGGCACTCCGGCTGCCGTCAGGGCGCGGCGGAGGCCCGGGATGGAGCGGGCGCCGGCACGTACCAGGACAGCCATCTCGCTCCACGGGACGCCGTCCTCCAGGTGCGCCCGGCGCAGGATGTCGGCGATGTTGTCCACCTCGGTGCCCGCCGTCGGGTACGTGTGGACCTCGACGCGGCCGCCGTCGCGCACCGGGGTGAGCTCGCGGTGGGCGCGGACCTTGTCGGCGGGCAGGCGGGTGAGCGGCATCCGCCGGGTCAGCAGCCGGGTCGCGGCCAGCAGGGCGGCGCCCGAGCGCCGGGAGGTGCGCAGGACCCGCACGGGCGCCGGAGTGCCGTCCGCGCGCGGGAACGTCTGCGGGAACTGGAGGATGCCGTTCACGTCCGCGCCCCGGAACGCGTAGATCGACTGGTCGGGGTCGCCGAAGGCGAGCAGAGTGCGGCCGTCTCCAGCCAGCGCGCGCAGCAGCCGTACCTGGGCGGGATCGGTGTCCTGGTACTCGTCGACGTAGACCGCGTCATACCGCGCGGCGAGCTGTTCGGCGACCTCGGGGCGGCGGGCGAGGAGTACCGCGCGGTGGACCAGTTCGGCGTAGTCGAGGACGCCCCGCAGGTCGAGGACGTCGAGGTACTCGGCCAGGAAGGCTGCCGCGGCCTGCCAGTCGGGGCGGCCGATACGGCGGGCGAAGTCGGCCAGGGCGTCGGGGCCGAGGCCCAGCTCGCGGCTGCGGGCGAGGACCGCGCGGACCTCGTCGGCGAAGCCTCGGGTGGTCAGGCAGGCGCGCAGCTCGTCCGGCCAGCGCACGTGCGCCAGGCCCAGCCGCTCCAGGTCGACCTGGCCGGCCAGCAGCGAGCGGACGGCCACGTCCTGCTCGGGTCCGGACAACAGCCGCATCGGCTCGACGAACAGTTCGCCGGCCTGGTGGGCGCGGACCAGGGCGTAGCAGAACGAGTGGAAGGTGGTCGCCTGCGGGACGTGGGCCGCGCCGGTGCGCAGCGCCATGCGATCGCGCACGTCGACGGCGGCCCTGCGGCTGAACGTGAGCACCAGGATCCGCTCAGGGTCCTGGCCGCGGGCGATCCGGGCGGCCACGGACTCGACCAGCGTGGTGGTCTTGCCGGTGCCCGGACCTGCGAGGACGAGCAGCGGACCGGCCCGGTGGTCAACCACGGAGCGCTGTGCGGCGTCCAGACGAGGGGGATCCGGTCTGGTCGGCGGGGTACGCACCAGCCGGTAGGCGCCACGGTCCCCCTGCCGCACCCGGGGGTGCGGCAGGCGCCTGGTGGAGGAAGAGGAGCTCACGTGGTTCGCCGGTCCTGGTGGGTGTGCTGGGGTCTGTCACGGCCGGCGCGCAGCGCCGTCGTCGCGGGGACGGACGGCCGGAGGGGTGGGGCGGTGGCCGCTGGGGTGAGGGGGACACGCGGAGCCGACGCTACGCCGCGGCCGGGCGCGGAAGGAGGGCTTCGCCTTCTTCCCCTGCTTCTCCCGGTCCTCCCTCGGCACCGCCGTCACGTGTGTCCCTCGAACCACGAACGTACGGCATGCCACGGACGTGCCTCGATTCCCCCGTACGGGCCATGGGCTCCCCACAGGCCCCTCGAATGGCGGAAGCTGTCAGGTGTGACCCTGCGCACGTTCGCCGCCGTCCCACCGGGCCCGTCTCATGTCGAGGCGGGGCAGGTGGCCCTCGGCCGCCCTGCTCGCCTCCTTCAGGGGTGTGCCCTCCGTGCGGTAGTGGGCGAGAGCACGCAGTTCGTGGCCCGGGAGCAGGAGCCCGTCGGCGCGTACGACCCGCCACCACGGGACGGCGCCGCCGTACAGGGCCATCACGCGGCCCACCTGGCGGGGACCTCCCCGCTCCAGCCACTCGGCGACGTCGCCGTACGTCATGACGCACCCGGGCGGGATCATCTCGGCGACCTCCAGGACCCGCTCGGCGTACTCGGGCAGCGCGTCGGGGTGCTCGGGGCGGCCGTCGTCCGAAGTGCTCACTTCGCTCATCCGTCCCATCCTGCCCCACCCCACCGACAGCGGACCGTGCCGCGTTCGGGGCGTGGCCCTCGCTACCGGGCGGCGCCTCGGGCAGACTGTGCGGCCCCGCATATGCACCCTGATGCCTCTGTGTGCCGGTGGGACATGCCACCATCGTGCGGGCGGTGACCGGTGATACGAGACCAAGAAGAGACTATGAAGCAGCAGGGCGTGCACCCCGATGACGCGGAGGGCACCTCTGGAGTTTCGTCGCGCCCCGGCACCGGCGGCACGGACGCTCGGAGGGCGGGGGGCACGGGCTCTCCGAAGGCCGGTGACACGGACGCTCCGAAGGCCGGCAGGAAGCCCGCGGAGGAGGACGTCGTGACGCACGCCGACGAACTCGAGGGCGACGAGCCGCTGCTCCCCGCGCGCGTGCACCGTCCCTCCGACCTGATGCGGCTGCTGGTGGGCGTGCTCGCCATCGTCGTACTGCTGGCGATCGCCGGGTTCGCGCACGGCACCACCTCGGGCCTCGAACAGGACATCAACAAGGGCACCGGCCAGGCCCCCGACCTGCTCATCAAGATCGCCGGGCTGGCGTCCAGCATCGCGATCCTGCTGGTCCCGGTCGCCTTCGCGATCGAGCGGCTGATCAAACGGGACGGGCTGCGGATCGCCGACGGCGTGCTCGCGGCCGTCCTCGCGCACGGGGTGACGCTCGCCACCGACCTGTGGGTCGCCAAGGGCGCCCCGCACTCGATCCAGGACGCGCTCACCCAGCCCTCCCCCGGCAACGTCCACGCACTCACCGATCCGGTGCACGGCTACCTCGCCCCCGTCATCGCGTACATGACGGCGGTCGGCATGTCCCGCCGGCCGCGCTGGCGCGCGGTGCTGTGGATCGTGCTGCTGCTAGACGCCTTCTCGATGCTGGTCACCGGGTACACCACGCCGTTCTCGATCATCCTGACGGTGCTGATCGGCTGGACCATCGCCTACGGCACCCTGTACGCGGTCGGCTCACCGAACGTCCGCCCCACGGGACGAACCCTGGTGGCAGGCCTGCGGACCGTCGGCTTCCACCCGGTCAGCGCGGCCCGCGAGGAGGCAGCCGATACCGCGGACAGCGGCGACCGCGGCCGGCGCTACTTCGTCACCCTGGAGGACGGACCACCGCTGGACGTCACGGTCGTCGACCGCGAGCAGCAGGCACAGGGCTTCTTCTACCGCGTGTGGCGCAACCTCACGCTGCGCGGTTTCGCCACCCGCCGCAGCCTGCAGTCGCTGCGCCAGGCCCTGGAGCAGGAGGCCCTCCTCGCCTACGCGGCCATCGCGGCCGGCGCCAACGCGCCCAAGCTGATCGCGACCTCCGAACTCGGCCCCGACGCCGTGATGCTCGTCTACGAGCACACCGGCGGGCGCACGCTCGACTCGCTGGCGGACGAGGAGATCACCGACGAACTGCTGCACCACACCTGGCAGCAGGTGCGGGCCTTGCAGTCACGGCGCATCGCACACCGCAGGCTGGCCGGTGACGCGATCCTGGTGGATCGTTCCCGCAAGGTGATCCTCACCGACCTGCGCGGCGGCGAGATCGCGGCCGGTGATCTGCTGCTGCGCATGGACATCGCCCAACTGCTGACGACGCTCGGCCTGCGGGTGGGCGCGGAGCGCTCCGTGGCCTCCGCGGTCGGCGTCCTGGGCCCCGACGCGGTCGCCGACTGTCTGCCCATGCTCCAGCCCATCGCGCTGACGCGCTCCACGCGCGCGACGTTGCGCAGGCTGGCCCGGGAGCGGGCGCAGCGGGAACGCGAGGCGGTGCTCGAGTCGTCCCGGCAGGCCAAGCAGGCCCGCCTGGAGCAGGCCGCCCAGGACAGTGGTGGCACCGGCGACACCGCCACGGTCGACCTGGAAAAAACAGAGAAGACAGAGAAGACAGAGAAGCCGGAAAAAGCAGGAAAGCCGGAAAAGCCGGAGAGGCCCGACAAGAAGGACAAGAAGGCCGAGCGTGCCGAGGCGCGGGCGGAGAAGCGGGCCATCGGCGAGGCCCTGGAGGAGGCCCGCGAAGAGGATCTGCTCACCCAGATCCGCCACCAGGTGCTGCGGATCAGGCCGCAGGCGCCGGTCGAGCCGGCCCGGCTGGAGCGGGTCCGGCCCCGCACGCTGATCAGTTTCATCGCGGGTGCCATCGGCGCCTACTACCTGCTGACCCAGCTCACGCACATCGAGTTCGGCACGCTCTTCGCCCACGCCCAGTGGGGCTGGGTGATCGCGGCGGTGCTCTTCTCGGCGCTCAGCTATGTCGCCGCCGCCATGGCGCTGCTGGGCTTCGTACCGGAGCGCGTCCCGTTCGTACGGACGGTGGCGGCGCAGGTCGCCGGCTCGTTCGTGAAGATCGTGGCACCGGCCGCGGTCGGCGGCGTGGCCCTGAACACGCGCTTCCTGCAACGCGCGGGCGTGCGCCCGGGGCTCGCGGTGGCCAGTGTCGGCGCCTCGCAGCTGTTCGGGCTCGGCTGCCACATCCTGATGCTGCTGTCCTTCGGTTATCTGACCGGCACCGAGAAGACGCCGTCCCTGTCGCCGTCCCGGACGGTCATCGCGGGCCTGCTGACGGTCGCGGTGCTCGTGCTGGTGGTCACCTCGGTGCCGTTTCTGCGGAAGTTCGTCGTCACGCGCGTGCGTTCGCTCTTCGCGGGTGTCGTGCCGCGCATGCTGGACGTGCTCCAGCGGCCGCAGAAGCTGGTGACCGGCATCGGCGGCATGCTGCTGCTGACGTTCTGCTTCGTGATGTGCCTGGACGCCTCGATCCGGGCCTTCGGCGACCAGTCGACCTCTCTCAGCATCGCCAGCGTCGCCGTCGTCTTCCTCGCCGGCAACGCGCTCGGCTCGGCCGCGCCGACCCCGGGCGGCGTGGGCGCGGTCGAGGCCACCCTCACGGTCGGCCTGATCGCGGTGGGCCTGCCGAAGGAAGTGGCCGCGCCCGCGGTGCTGATGTTCCGGCTGCTGACGCTGTGGCTGCCGGTCCTGCCCGGCTGGCTGGCCTTCAACCACCTGTCCCGCAAGGGCGCCCTGTAGGGACGGCGGCCGCGCGTACTCCGAACGGCCCGCGTCCCGCGCGGGTGGCCGCCGGCGGTATGAGGATGGGGGCATGCACAAGCGCCACGGGCTGCGCGCCGCCGCCCTGACCACGACCACCGTCCTGCTGAGCGCCCTGACGGCAGGCTGCGGCGGGCTCTCCGTCGGCGGGGGGCCGACGGACCCGGGGCTGGACTGGAAGGACTGCCCGGCGCCGTCCGCGTCGGAGGGCGGCGGGGCCGCACCCTCGCCGCTGCCCAACGGCGGCAAGTGGCAGTGCGCCACCATGAAGGCGCCGCTGGACTGGAGCAAGCCAAAGGGCAACACGATCGACATCGCGCTGATCCGGACGCAGGCGACCGGGCCCGGCAAGCGCATCGGCTCGCTGCTCTTCAATTTCGGCGGCCCGGGCGGCTCCGGCATCGCCACGCTGCCCGCGATCGCCCAGGACTACGCCAAGCTGCGCGGCCGCTACGACCTGGTGAGCTTCGACCCGCGCGGGGTGGGGCGCAGCGCCGGCGTGAAATGCAAGACCGACGCACAGCTCGACCAGCACTTCCAGCAGGACGCGGTACCGCAAACCGCCGCCGAACGTGCCACGTTCGTGAACAACACCAAGCAGTTCAACGCCGGCTGCGAGAAGAACTCCGGGAAGATCCTGCCGCATGTGCGCACCACCGACGCCGCCCGCGACATTGACCTGATCCGCCAGGTCCTCGGCGACGCCAAGCTGCACTACTTCGGCATCTCCTACGGAACCGAACTCGGCGGCGTGTACGCGCATCTGTTCCCCAAGCACGTGGGCCGCGCCGTCTTCGACGGGGTCGTCGACCCCACCCAGACCCCCGAGCAGACCTCGCTCGGCCAGACCAGGGGCTTCCAGCTCGCCCTCGACAACTTCGCGAAGGACTGCGCCTCGAAGGGCACCAAATGCCCGATCGGCAGCAGCGTCCGGGACGTCGAGGACCGCATCGCCGCTCTGCTCAAGAAGCTCGACACCAATCCGCTCTCCGGCATCTTCCCACGTCGGCTGACGCGGACCGCCGCGACCAACGGCATCGCCCAGGCCCTGTACTCCAAGGAGCTCTGGGCCCCGCTCACCGAGGGGCTCCAGCTGGCCTACGCCGGCAACGGCCAGATCCTGATGCTGCTGTCCGACGCGATGAACGGCCGCAACGCCAACGGCGAGTACAACAACCTCGCCGCCGCGAACACCGCCATCAACTGCGCCGACCAGAAGCAGCGTTACACCCCCGCCTTCGTGGAGCAGAAGCTGCCCGAGTTCCGGGCCGCCTCGCCGGTGTTCGGGGACTTCCTCGCCTGGGGCATGCTCAGCTGCACCCAATGGGCGGTGCCGGGCGCGGCCGCCCACGCCGACGTGAGCGCGCCGGGCTCGGCGCCGATCCTCGTGGTCGGTAACACCGGCGACCCGGCGACTCCGTACGGCGGCGCCAAGAGGATGGCGAACGCGCTGGGCAAGGGCGTCGGCATCGAACTCACCTGGCAGGGCCAGGGGCACGGCGCGTACAACAGCAAGAACCCTTGCGTGCAGAACGCGGTGAACAGCTATCTGCTCGATGGAAAGGTGCCGCCGGCCGGGACGGTCTGCGCGTAGCCGGGCGAAGGGCCGCTACCTCCCCACCTCACACACAAAAGAGCAGGTCAGATGGTTATCCACAGGCTCCCACGAGGGTGGTGGGATCTGCCTACCATGACCTGAACGCTTCCCGCGGCCGATCCGCGGAGAGCCTGTGAGGGGGGAAGCACATGGCGCGTCTGACGCAGTGGGCGGCCGCGGTAGCCGCCGCGGTGCTGCTGGCCGGGTGCGGCGGCGGGCCGGCCGGCCGAAGCGCGGACGACGGAAAGGACCGGTCCGCTCCGGCGCCGGCCGGCACGCCCTCCGCACGGCTGCCCTCCTCGCTCACCTCGCAGCGGCTGGACTGGGGCCGCTGCGCGGCCACGGCCGACTCGCCCGCGCCGGGCGACGAATGGCGGTGCGCGACGCTCAAGGCACCGCTGGACTGGTCCCGGCCGGACGGCGAGACCATCGGCCTCTCCCTCATCCGCGCCAGGGCCACCGCGGAGCGCACCGGTTCCCTGCTGTTCAACTTCGGCGGCCCCGGTGGCTCGGGCGTGGCCGCGCTGCCGTCGTACGCCTCCGAGGTCACCACCCTGCGGCAGCGATACGACCTGGTGAGCTGGGATCCGCGCGGGGTCGGCGGCAGTTCGGGCGTGCGCTGCCGCAGCGACCGGCGGATCCAGGCCTCCGAGGCGATCGACGTGACACCGGACACCGCGGCCGAGGAGCGGGCCTACTTCCAGGACGCGGCCGACTTCGGCCAGGGCTGCCGGAAGGCGGCCGGAGAGCTGCTCGCCCACGTCTCGACGACCGACACCGCCCGGGACATGGACCTGATCCGCCACGTGCTCGGCGACGCCAGGATGCACTACTTCGGCATGTCCTACGGCACCGAACTCGGCGGTGTGTACGCCCACTTGTTCCCGCAGCGCGTCGGGCGGGTGGTGCTGGACGCGGTGGTGGACCCGACCGCGGACTCCGTGGGCCACGCGCTGAACCAGACCAGGGGATTCCAGCGGGCGCTGGACGCCTACCTGAAGTCCACCGGCCAGGATCCGGAACGGGGTTCGCGGAAGATCGCGGATCTGCTGCGGCGAATCGACGCCGAGCCGCTGTCCACGACCTCCTCCGGGCGGAAGCTGACGCAGACGTCGGCGCTCACTGGCATCGCACTGCCGCTCTACAGCAAGAGCGGCTGGCCGGCCCTGACAAGCGCCCTCGCCGTGGCGGAACAGGGCGACGGCTCGGGGCTGCTGTCCCTCGCCGACGCCTACAACGACCGTGACGACTCGGGCCGCTACGGCACGACGACCCACGCCCAACGGGTCATATCGTGCCTGGACGCCAAGCAGCGGCCGACGCCGGAGGAGGCGAGGAAGCTGCTGCCCGAGTTCGAGCGGATCTCGCCGGTGTTCGGCGCCTTCATGGCCTGGGACACGGCCGGCTGGTGCCACGACTGGCCAGTGCCCGGTCAGTACGACACCCCTCAGGTCAGCGCGCCGGGTGCGGCACCGATCCTGCTGATCGGCAACACCGGGGACCCGGCGACCCCCTACGAGGGCGCCCGGAGAATGGCGGACGCACTCGGCAAGGGCGTCGGTGTGGAACTCACCTGGAAGGGAGAGGGACACGGGGCGTACGGCAGCGGAAGCGACTGCGTGGACTCGACGGTGAACGCGTATCTGCTGCACGGCACGGTGCCGAGGGACGGCAAGGTCTGTTCCTGACGACAGCGGGGGCTCCGGGCACCCGGAAACCCGCTGTGGCTGGGGACGGTCGGCGTGAGCGAGTGCCGGCGTCGTGCCGACAGCGACAGAAGCCCACGGCATCCGACCTGGTCAGAGCCGTGGGCTTCGTCAGGCTCGCTGGTCGACGAAACCGGCGATCAGTAGATCGGCTTGTCCGGCTCGATCTGGTTGACCCAGCCGATCACGCCGCCGCCGACGTGCACGGCGTCCGCGAAGCCCGCGGACTTCAGCACGGCGAGGACTTCCGCACTGCGGACACCCGTCTTGCAGTTCAGGACGATCTTCTTGTCCTGCGGGAGGCTCTCCAGGGCAGAGCCCATGAGGAACTCGTTCTTCGGGATCAGCCGGGCGCCCGGGATGGAGACGATCTCGAACTCGTTCGGCTCGCGGACGTCGATGATTTCGATGTTCTCACCGTCGTCGATCCACTCCTTGAGCTGCTTGGGAGTGATCGTCGAGTCGGCGGCCGCCGCCTGGGCCTCCTCGGAGACGACGCCGCAGAAGGCCTCGTAGTCGATGAGTTCGGTGACGGTCGGGTTCTTGCCGCAGACCGCGCAGTCGGGGTCCTTGCGGACCTTGACCTGGCGGTACTGCATCTCCAGGGCGTCGTAGATCATCAGGCGTCCGACCAGCGGCTCGCCGATGCCCGTCAGGAGCTTGATGGCCTCGTTGGCCTGGATGGAGCCGATGGACGCGCACAGCACGCCCAGGACGCCACCCTCGGCGCAGGAGGGGACCATGCCGGGCGGCGGCGGCTCCGGGTAGAGGCAGCGGTAGCAGGGGCCGTGCTCGGACCAGAAGACGGAGGCCTGGCCGTCGAAGCGGTAGATCGAACCCCACACGTACGGCTTGTTCAGCAGCACGCAGGCGTCGTTGACCAGGTACCGGGTCGCGAAGTTGTCCGTGCCGTCGACGATCAGGTCGTACTGGCTGAAGATCTCCTTCACGTTGTCGGCCTCGAGCCGCTCCTGGTGAAGGACCACGTCCACGTACGGGTTGATGCCCTTGATGGTGTCGCGCGCCGACTCGGCCTTGGGGCGGCCGATGTCGGACTGGCTGTGGATGACCTGGCGCTGCAGGTTCGACTCGTCCACCTCGTCGAACTCCACGATGCCGAGGGTGCCGACGCCCGCCGCGGCCATGTACATCAGACCCGGCGAACCCAGCCCGCCGGCACCCACAAAGAGCACCTTGGCGTTCTTCAGCCGCTTCTGCCCGTCCATCCCCACGTCGGGGATGATCAGGTGGCGGGAGTACCTGCGGACCTCGTCTACGGTGAGCTCTGGAGCGGGCTCGACCAGGGGTGGCAGCGACACGGGGACTCCGTTGGTCGGTCAAACACTACGGTTGTTCTTCTGGTAACACTGCCACGGCCTTCTTCATTCCGAGACACCTCGTCCGATCCGCGAGACGATTTCGTCCCAGTAACCGGGCATGTCCTCCCAGGGGGCGGCCGTGCCGTCGCGGTCGGAGCGGTCGGTGAACCAGATGGTCGCCGCCCCCTGCCAGCGGGCGATGCGCAGCGCCTCGTCGAGGTGGCCGCGCGGAACGCCGTGCACGAAGTGGCAGAAGCGCTCGGGCGGATAGTCGGCGGTCCACTCCGCGGCCTGCGACCAGCGGTAGTCGCTCCACGGGCCGCGGAAGGTCACCAGTTGGTCGGCGTTCTCGGCGTAGCCGGGGTGCGGGTGGGTGCCGTGGCCGAGGACGATATGGGCATCGTCACGCACGGCCCGCAGCGCGCCGATCGTACGGCGGACCTCGGGCAGCCCGGCGCGGTCGGCGGGGCAGCGGTCCAGCAGGAAGCCGTCGGCCCGGTACCACTCGAGGTACCGCCGCGCTTCGGAGATCAGCTCGGTGGAGGACCGGGCGCCGTGCCCGGCGTCGAGGTGGCCGAGGACGCGGACGCCCGCGTTGCGCAGCCGTCCCGCCGCCTCCAGGCAGTGCGGGTCGGGCTGGACGCCGGGGCCGTCGGCGACGTTGAGGACGACCCAGTGCAGGGGCGTGCCGGGCCGGGTGAGTTCGCTCCACTCGGCCGGGGCGAGAAGAGGGTGGGCCCAGCCGGGGACACCGAGTCCGGTGCGCAGTCCGGTGCTCGAGATGCCCACGGGGGTGCTGGTCAGATACGGCATGCCGCCTCCATCCAGATGTCGGCCAGGGACTCTTCGAGGTTGATCCGGGGCCGCCAGCCGAGCCGGTCGCGGGCCGTGCGCACATCGGCCTGCTGCCAGCTGCCGCAGCCGTCGGGGTACGGGTACGCGACCGGGGCGGGGTGGTCCGACTCGGTCCGGGGGTGCCCGATGGCGGCCCTGAGGGGGCCGCCGGGCGGGCCGTCGAGCTCGTGCAGGGCTCCCCCGTATCCGGCGACGCGGGCGAGGATCGCCGCAGCGTCGCGCAGCCGGACGGCGCGGCCCGAGCCGATGTTGATGACGCCCTGGGCGGCCGAGAGGGAGGCGGCGTGGACGGCGCGGGCCACGTCGCGGACGTCGACGAAGTCGCGCTGGACGCCGAGACCGCCGAGTTTGAGGTCGCTGTCGCCGGACTGCATGGCGCGGCGCATGGCCTCGGCGAGCCGGCCGAGCGGCGAGCCGGCCGGGGTGCCGGGTCCGGCGGGCGAGAAGACACGGAGCACGACGGCGTCGAGGCCGGAGCCGAGAACCAGTTCGGTGGCGGCGAGCTTGCTGACGCCGTACGGGCCGCCGGGGCGGGGCACGGCGTCCTCGGCCGTGGAGGAGCCGGGCTGGCTGGGGCCGTACTCGGAGCTGCAGCCGACCTGCACCAGGCGGGCGCCGCAGCCGCTGCGGCGCAGGGCCTCGCAGACGGTGGCGACGGCGACGGTGTTGTGCCGGGTGAGGTCGCGGGCGCCGCCGCGGGTGGCGCCCGCGCAGTTGACGACGACGCCGGGGTGGACCGCGTCCAGGAAGCGGGTGAGCGCTCCGGGGCTGCCGGCCGCGAGGTCGAAGCGGACGTCGGCGTCGTCGCCGCGGCCCAGCGCGGTGAGCTGGACGGCCGGGTCGGCGAGCAGGCGGTCGGCGACGAAGCGGCCGAGGTATCCGCTGGCTCCGATCAGCAGAACCCTCATCGGGCGGCTCCCGGGGTGTGCGCTCCGGTGGCTCCGGATGCTCCGGACGCTCCGGATCGGGCGGTGATCATTTGGTGTTCTCCTTCTGGGCGGTGGTGCGACGGGCTTCGGCGGTGGGCCGGGGGCCTGCGTCGGCTCAAGTGCCTGCGGTCGGCGGGGAAGCGCACACGGGACCCGTGGCTGCGGCCGTACGGGGGCGCGCAGGGGTGACCGGGACCGGCCCCGTCCCTCACGGCTGCCGCTCCGCCAGGGCATGGGCGGAGGCCCGGGTCAGCGTGCGGGTCGCGTGCAGGAGGAGGGCCAGGGCGGCGGCCCCGCAGGCGAGGGCGGGTACGCCACCGGGGCCCCAGGCGGCCACGAGGGTGTCGACCGGGGCGGCGAGGGCGCCGCAGCCGGGGAGGCGGGCGGTGAAGACGATGGCCTGGGCCGCCACTTCGGCCGCGGCCGCGGCGCCGAGGGCGACGGCCGGGGCATGTGTGAAGCCGTGCGTGGTGAGAAGGCGCGCGAGCAGCAGCAGCGCGCCCAGTGTGAGGGCCGGGGCGTAGCCGGCGGGCTCGTCCAGGATCGCGCCGCACACCGCGAGCAGGGCGGCCAGGGCGCACAGGAACAGGCCGAACGCGCCGAGCAGCAGGGGCCGTACGGACGCGGCGAACTCCTCGAGGCCCCGGCTTGCGGTCACCTTGCGCCGGGCTCCCACGGTGAAGAGGTGCGCGGTCCAGGCCGCCGGTCCGCAGGCCAGGGCGAGGGCCAGCACGGGGGCGATGGCCAGGGGCCAGGCCCCGGCCGCGGTGCCGTCGGGCAGTCCGTCGGGCCCGCCGCCGACGGCCGCGCCGAGGAGGCCGTCGCCGAGGAGGGCGTAGCCGAGGAGCCAGCACGTCCACGTGCGGGTGCCGGGCGTGTGCGGGCCTGGGGGCGTACGTTCCTCGGCCCTCAGCGGGCCGCGGCGGAGTACGGCGCGCAGGCCCAGGCCCACGGCCACGACACCGAGCGCGGCGACGCCCAGACGCGTCCGGCCCTCGGTCAGGCGCACTCCGGCCACGGCGGCCGCGCACAGGGCGCCGGGCAGCAGGCCGAACGCGGCCCGGCCGAGGCCCAGCCGGGGTACGGCGACAGTCTCGTGCCGCGGGGGTGTCTCGGCGTCACGGCTGATCCGGGCGTACATCTCCTCGGCGAGGGAGAAGACGTCACGGTGGCGGAAGCGGGCGGCGGTGCGGTCGGTGACGCCGTGCGCCTCCAGGCCCGCGGCGATCTCCAAGGGGTCGACGGCCTGTTCGCACAGCTCGCGGTGACGGTGCATCAGCACCTTGACCGGGTCGGCCGCACCGCGCCGGGAGGGCACGGAGGGGCTCGGGTCGAGGGCGGGCCCGCCGAAACCGCCGACCGGACCGCCCCAGTCGGCCGGGGTGCCGAGGTCGTCTCCTGTTCTCGGACCGCTCATCGGGAAGCCTCCGTGGTGGTCGTGGGGGCCGCGTACCCCGTCGGTGAGCCGGTGGCCCAGCTGGGGCGCGAGCGTGCCGCGACGTGGTCCACGGCCCGGGTCCAGCGGCCGGGCACATGGGCCTCGGCGGGAGCGGCGAACGGAAGGGGCTCACCGGTCTCGTCGAGAACGACGCGCTGGACCGGACAGTGCGAGACGACCTCCAGGTAGATGCCGTGGAAGGCCGCGATGTTCTGCTCGATGGTGAACAGTTCGAGTGCGCGGGCGCGGGCGGCGGCGCCCAGGCGCGCACGGCGCTCGGGGTCGCGCAGCAGGTTCACGCACACCTCGGCGAGCGCCCGCGGATTGCGCGGGGGCACGACCACCCCGGTGCCGCCGACGACCTCGACGACCGCGCCGACGTCCGTGGAGACCGTCGCACGGCCGCAGAGCATGGCCTCGACCAGGCCGAGGGGGAAGCCCTCGACCACGCTCGACAGGACGACCACGGCGCCCGAGGCGTAGGCGTCGGCGAGGGTCGGCACCTCCGGGCCGCCGATCTCCTCGAAGGACACCGGGTTGTGCCCGACCGTGTGCGGGCCCTCGGCCTCGTCGGGGAAGAGCTGGGCGGCGAGCGCCCTGCAGTGACCCAGGTAGGCGGCGCCGTCGGAGCCGGTTCCCGCGCTCACGATCCGCAGCCGTGCCTTCGGTTCCTGCTTGCGCACCTCGGCGAAGGCGTGCAGCAGGGACACCAGGTCCTTGGCCGGCCCGACGCGGCCGACCCACACGAGCGTGTCCGGGTCGGCGGCCTCCGGCGACTCCCCCGCCTCGGCGAAGGGAGCGGCGTCCATGCCGGGGTGGACGGTGCGCAGCTTGGCGCGGTCGGCGCCGCAGCGCTCCTGCCAGCGGCGGGCGTGCGCGTTGCCGTGGGTGACGACGGCGGCCCGCTGGTAGACCTCGGCGGCGAGACTGCCGTGGAAGGCGGCGAGCAGGGCCCGCACGGCCGGGGCGGTCCCGTCGGCGCCGGTGGCGAGGTAGTGCGCGCGCAGTTGTACGCCGTACTCGGTGACCAGCAGGGGCACGCCGGTGAAGTGGCGGGCGAGCAGTCCGGACAGGGCCGCCGTGCCGCCGGCCGCCGCGTGGCAGAGGTCGGTGGCGCCGAGGCCGTCGTCCTCGTACCAGTCGAGCGACAGCGGGCTCAGCGCCTGCCGCAGGTGCGCGGCGACCGCGAGCAGATCGGGGACGCGGGCCTCGCGCGCCGCCCGCGGTGCGCGAGGCCCGCGGCAGGCGTGTTCCAGCGCGCGGACGGCGACTTCCGAGCGCAGGGCGCCCGCCAGGCCGCCCTCGTCGCGGGCGAGTTCGGCGAGGCCGTACAGCGCGCTGCTGAAACGGTCCGCCTCAATTCCGGCACCGCCGGTGGCCGCCGCCGTGCCGGGCTCGCCGACCTCGCGCAGATCGCCGCCGCTCGCCGCGACCAGCGCCGACGCCAACTCCCCGTAGCACTCGGCGAAGCGCCGGCGCGCGCGCCGTCCGTACACGGCCCCGTCGTCCTCGGCCGCCCACGGGGACGCGGTGCGGACCCGGACGACCTGTGGCGGCAGCGGCACCCAGCCCTCGTCCTCCTGCTGCCGGCTGCGGCTGAGCGCGTAGAGGTCGAACTCGTGCCGTTCGAGCCCGCGCACGAGCCGTTCGCACCAGAGTCCGGCGTCACTGCTCACATACGGATAGCAACCCTCCGTCACCAGTCCGATGCGCACGCGTGCACCCCCGATCTCCCGTCTGTCCCGTGTGGGGAGCCGCCGTCGCACCGGCGGCTCGCAGCGGGACGAACGTATGCGGACATGACGGTGACGCGATGGACGGTTGTCCATCACGCCACCAAAAGGGGTGAACAGTCGTAACTTTCCCGTACGGACGGCGTTCCGTCGCGCTAAGAGGTCAACCGGACACGAAACGTCACACCGCGAACCGGTCCGGCCGGCCTCCGGTCAATTCCCCGGGTAGGGCCATGCGTTGGGCAGGCACTGGATTCCGTTGTGGTCGAGGAACTTCGTCTGCTGCTGCATGACGGGCGCCAGCGCGCCGTCCTTGTCGCAGGTGACGTGGCCGTAGCCGAGCCGGTGGCCGACCTCGTGGTTGATCAGCATCTGCCGGTAGGCGTACATCTCGTCGCCGTAGGTCTTGGAGCCCTGCGCCCACCGGTAGGCGTTGATCATCACGCGTTCGGTGGCGGCCGAGTCGCAGGAGACGTTGTCCTCGGTGGTGTCCAGACCGGACTTGGCGCACCAGGTGGCGGTGGTGCCCGGGCTGGCGAGCGTGATGACGAAGTCGGGGCGGCCGGAGGAGATGCGCTCGAAGGTGCGGGCTCCACCGTGGGCCCAGCTGCGGTGGTCGTTGAGCGTCTTCTGCACGGCCGCGGCGAAGTGCTCGCCGTCCAGGCCGAGGCCCTGCTCCACGTCGACGCGGTAGGTGTACTTGCGTCCCGTGCCGGGCGCCTTGGCGAAGCCCGGGACCGCGTCGAACTGGCCGGATCCCTTGAGTGCGGGGCTGAGCGGGTACTTCGTGCTCATCTTCTGGTCGTACGTCAGTGCCGACACGTTCGGCGGCGCGGGCGGGGCCGCCTTGCCGTCCGCGCCCGCGATGTCGGCGGCACCGGGCCCCTCCTGGTCGGTGGCGGACTGGGAGAGCACCCCGGCGCCGGACTGGTCCTCGGCGACCTGTCCCGCGACGACGACGGCGAGCACGGTGGTGACGGCGGCGGCCGCTATGCCGGTGAACGTCTTCCCCTTGGCCGCGGTGCCCCGCGCGGGCTCGCCGGTCGGATGTGCGGCGTCGTCGCCCCCGTCGTCCACCGCGTCCTGCCGAGCCGGAGCGGAGGGCGGCGCCGCGGACGGGCTCGCGGTGCTCACGTCACGGCGGGGCCGCGGGGTGAAGACATCGTCGTCCTCATCGAAGGCTTCCAGGTAGTCCTGCCGCGGCCCGGCGGACGACGCCCGCCGCTGCCGGGGAATCGGAGCGCGGGTGCGTACGGAGGCGGCGGTCGGGGCGGCGGAGCCGCCGAGGCCCGTCGAGCTGCCGAGACCGGCGGCCGTCGGCCCCTGCGCCCCGCCCCCGTTCATGGCTTGCGCTCCCAACTGCCCCCAGCCGCCACCGGCTTCTCGCTGCTCCGGGTGCCCACCACGAACCGGCGGAATCCCGCCGGCCGGCGTCCCATCGGGCAACCGCGGAAACCCGCGAGCCGGTGTGCCACCGGCAAGTCGGGGAACACCCCGCGCCGGAGTGCCGGTGCCGTCGGCGACACGCGGCGCCCCGCCCTGGAAGCGGGGCCCGCCGTCGGCCGGCCCGTACCCCTCCTGGGGTGCGCGGTCGTCCCGGCCGGTACTCGTGTTCTCGGTCCTGCCCTTGGGCGCGGGCCCGCGGCGGCTGTGGCGTCCCACGTCGGCCCTCAGCCCCCCGCACCCGCGCCTGAGGAGGCTCCACCGCCGGCCTCCGAGCCGGAA
This sequence comes from Streptomyces sp. NPDC093064, assembly GCF_044754605.1. Lineage (NCBI taxonomy): Bacteria > Bacillati > Actinomycetota > Actinomycetes > Kitasatosporales > Streptomycetaceae > Streptomyces > Streptomyces sp. NPDC093064. Next base: position 474,289 of record NZ_JBIVPK010000001.1, on the reverse strand, counting down.
GCACCACCGACCGCCCCGGCGCCGGAAGCGCCACCGCCGGTCTGCGCGCCGGAAGTCCGGCCGGCCGTCTCGGCTCTGGAAGCCCCGCGGCCGGCTTCGGCGCCGGTGGACTCGACGCCGGTCCGTACGCCGCCGTCCCTCTCGGCCCCGGCGGCCGCTCCCGGTTCCGTCATCGATCCGGCCTCCAACTCTCCTGTGTCCAGCAGCAGTTCGCGGAACGCGGTGGCCACGGTCTCCGGGTACTCCATCATCGCCACATGGCCGGCGTCCGGCAGGGTGAGGAGGCGGGAGTGGCGGAAGGCACGGGCCGCCCGCTGCGCCATGCGGAAGCCGACGAGCTGGTCGCGGCCGCCGTAGATCAGCAGCGTGGGCGCGAGGACCCGCTCGGCCTGCCGCCACAGGCCGTGCTGGCCACCCAGCGTGTACGCGTCCACGATCCCGCGCGCGGAGCGCGACATCGCGTCCCAGAAGTATGGCAGTTGAAGCCGCCGCTCCATCTCCCCCACCGCGTTGCGGAACCCCTCGGGCGTCACCCGCCCCGGGTCGCCGTAGCACAGGGCCATGACCCCGCGGACCCGCTGCTCCGCCGTCCACTCCCGGGTGAGCCGGGTGAACAGGGCGGTCACGCCGGGCACCGCGAGCAGGCCGGTCGGCAAGGCGGTGCGCTGCACCCGGAGTTCGGGCAGCGCGGGCGAGACGAGCGTGAGCGTCCGCACGAGATCGGGCCGCAGCGCCGCGACGCGCGTGGACACGGCGCCGCCCAGCGAGTTGCCCATGAGGTGCACCGGTCCGCGGCCGGAGGCGTCGAGGAAGCGGATCACCGCGCGCGTGTGCCCGGTGACGGAGTAGTCGCCGTCGTCCGGTGGCGGGGAGTCGCCGAAGCCCGGCAGGTCGACCGCCTCGCCGTCGACGACACCGCCGAGCAGCGGCATCAGGGCGGACCAGTTTTGGGAGGAGCCACCGAGGCCGTGCACGTACAGTGCGGGCGGCAGTCCCTCCCGCGCGGGTGGCCGCGCGCGTACCGACAGCGTCATCCCCGGCAGTTCGACCGAGCGCAGCCGTTCGCCCTCCTCGACCCCGACGGGCGTCACCCGCGGAAATACGTTGGCGGGCGGCACAAAGGGCAGCTCGGTCGAAGACATGCGGGCAATGTTACGAGACGATCACGTAGTGACTCCTGTGTTCGCCTGTGTTCGCGGTCACAGATTGTGCGCGTACAGGACCGCCGATCGGGCCGCGGATCGCATAGCGTCGCGATCGGGTGTCTCCTACGCTCATACAGAGGGCACCCGCCCATGGCCCCTGCTTCTTCCAGGGACATTCCGCAGGGACATTCCGCAGGAAGGGAGCCCAGCATGGCATTCGACCCCACCGATCCCGAGACGTTCGAGGACGACGACGCCACGGAGATCGCCGTCGAGGCCCCGGAGGGCGACGCCGCCGAGCAGCACGCGGACGTCGCGCCGGACCGCGACGAACCCCTCACCGGGGATCCGGACAGGGCCAACGAGGCCGATCTCATCGAACAGGCGCGGGTCGTCTCCATCGACGAGGACGACTACCGGTGAGGGACGGGGCGGACGAGGTGGCGCGTGAGGCGACGCCAGGAACACGCGACGGCAAAGACCGCCGCTGAGCAGGAGCGGAGCTTTATGCCCACCTTGCGCCCGTTTGAAACGCTCTATGCCGCTTTTGTCGCCGTCCGGTCCGTGAAATCCTGCGCTCGCACCGCGCACACCACGGTTACCGAAAAGTACGATGGCGGCGCGGCGCACACCGTATGTGGACGACTTTGGGAGGCGGCGTGACAGCCATCGAGCAGACAGAGGCGGCACGCCCGCGAGGCACGCGCCTGCCGCGCCGTGCCCGACGGAACCAGCTGCTGGGTGCCGCCCAGGAAGTCTTCGTGGCACAGGGGTACCACGCGGCCGCGATGGACGACATCGCCGAGCGCGCCGGCGTCAGCAAGCCGGTGCTCTACCAGCACTTCCCGGGCAAGCTCGACCTCTACCTCGCCCTGCTGGACCAGCACTGCGAGGCGCTCATCCAGTCGGTGCGGGGCGCGCTCGCCTCGACCACCGACAACAAGCAGCGCGTGCGCGCCACGATGGACGCGTACTTCGCCTACGTCGAGGACGACGGCGGTGCCTTCCGGCTGGTCTTCGAATCGGACCTGACGAACGAGCCGGCGGTGCGCGAGCGCGTCGACAAGGTCGCCAACGAGTGCGCCGAGGCGATCTGCGACGTCATCGCGGAGGACACCGGCCTCTCGCGCGCGGAATCGATGCTGCTGGCCTCGGGCCTCGGCGGACTCGCCCAGGTGGTGGCCCGCTCCTGGCTGCACAGCGACCGCAGCGTCCCCCGCGACCAGGCGGTCCAGTTGCTGGCGTCCCTGGCGTGGCGCGGCATCGCCGGTTTCCCGCTGCACGGCGCCGAACAGCACCACTGAGCGCCGGCGGCACCACCGCACCCCGCCGGGACACCGCCGTACGGGGGTTCTGTTCCCGTGGGCTGTTCGCTCCTGGCGTTCCCGGGCGGAGCGTGCTCGTCCCCTCACCGGGCTAATGTGTGCTGGTACGGCGCGGAAGGTCGCGCACTTCACTGACCGTCGGAGGGACATAGCCGTGGAGGTCAAGATCGGCGTGCAGCACGCGCCCCGCGAGATCGTTCTGGAGAGCGGTCAGACTGCCGAGGAGGTCGAGCGGGCGGTGTCCGAGGCGCTGGCCGGGAAGTCGCAGCTGCTGACCCTCGTCGACGAGCACGGCCGCAAGGTGCTGGTACCGGCCGACCGCCTCGCGTACGTCGAGCTCGGTGAGCCGGCCCCGCGCAAGGTGGGCTTCGGCGCGCTGTAGCCGCCGCGTCACGGACGACGGGAGGGGCCCGGCGGTGGAGAACCGCCGGGCCCCTCCCGTGTCTCCCTTTCACGGGTGGCGCTTTCACGGGTGGCGCACAATCCGCTCACAGGGAGGGTTGCATTCCGCAGGTCAGGGGTATGACCGGCTACGACCGCCAGGCACCGGCCGATCGTGTGGGAGGGAACCAACATGTTCTTGGAAACGCTCGGCTCCGCGCTGATCGGTCTGCTGTTCGGCTGGACCGCGTTCCACCGCCTGTCCCACCGCCTGCCGTCCCGTCTCCTGGTGCAGTCGACCGGTGTCGCGGGGGGCCTCTTCGGTGGCTTCGTCACACACAGCGCGCTGGGCTCCGGCAGCCTGCTGCCGACGCTGCTCGGCGCGGTGGTCGTCTCGGCCGCCTCGCTGTCCCTGCTGGTGCGCCCCGCGGGAAGACTGCGCCGGCGGTCGGCGCCGGCCTGATCCGGCGCCGACGGCGGCGCACCCCCTGACCACGCCTCCCGGCAGTCCTACGCGGCCAGCCCCAGCGCGGCCATCCGCTTGGTGTGCGCCTCGGTGATCCGGGAGAACATCCTGCCGACCTCGGCGAGGTCGAAGCCGTCCGCGACGCCGCCGACGAGCATCGTGGACAGCGCGTCCCGGTCGGCCACGACCCGCTGGGACTGCGACAGGGCCTCGCCCATCAGCCGCCGCGCCCACAGCGCGAGCCGGCCGCCCACGCGCGGGTCCGCGTCGATCGCCGCGCGCACCTTCTCCACCGCGAAGCCGGCGTGCCCGGTGTCGTCCAGGACGGCCAGGACCAGCTCGCGCGTGTCGGAGTCCAGGCGGACGGCGACCTCCCGGTAGAAGTCGCTGGCGATCGAGTCGCCGACGTAGGCCTTGACGAGCCCTTCCAGCCAGTCCGAGGGCGCCGTCTGCCGGTGGAAGCCGTCGAGCGCGGCCACGAACGGCTCCATCGCGAGCGTCGGCTCCTCGCCGATCTCCGCGAGCCGGTTGCGCAGCCGCTCGAAGTGGTGGAACTCGGCCGACGCCATCTTCGCCAGCTCGGCCTTGTCCGCGAGGGTGGGCGCCAGCTTGGCGTCCTCCGCGAGCCGTTCGAACGCCGCGAGCTCTCCGTACGCGAGGGCACCGAGCAGGTCCACGACCGCGGCGCGGTACTGCGGGTCGGCGGCGGCCGTCGCCCAGCCCTGGGCGGCGATGCCGGTGGGTTCGGCGGGCGCGTCGGAGACGTTGTCAGACTTGTCAGAGCTCGTCATGAAGCGCACAATAGCCCGCTCTCGGCGCCTGCCAAGGACCTGGTCAACCAGTGTGACGACGACTACGTGACCGAATCGGCCATCACGTGTGCGCGTTTCCGGGGTATGGTGGTAATGCGCCTGCTGAGTACGCCGACGTGTTTCGGCGTATGTCGACAGGCTGCATGCATGAGGATGCCCGGTCGGTGGCCCGATCGGCTCCGACCCGACAGCCCTCCCTGACCGTACGGCACTGTGCGTACGACGATCGGAGGGACCTCCAAGCGGTTCGAGCGCTAGAGCGTCGGCTGTGGTCCCGTGCCACACGGCCCGCCCGCGTGGGCGGCCGACGTCCCCGGCCCGGTCAGACACGACCCCCGCGCTCGCCTCGCACCGCGCACACAGAAGAGGCAGCACCCTGACTACGACGTTCCGAGCACTCGGGATCCTCCCCGAGACCGCCGAGGCCCTGGAAGCCGTCGGCATCACCACTCCCTTCCCCATCCAGGAGATGACGCTGCCCGTGGCCCTGACGGGCACGGACGTCATCGGCCAGGCCAAGACCGGCACCGGCAAGACGCTCGGCTTCGGCCTTCCGCTCCTCGAGCGCGTCACGGTCCCCGCCGACGTCGAGGCGGGCCGCGCGCAGCCCGAGGCCCTCACCGACACCCCGCAGGCGCTCGTCGTCGTCCCCACGCGCGAGCTGTGCGTCCAGGTCACCAACGACCTGCTGACCGCGGGCAAGGTGCGCAACGTACGCGTCACCGCGATCTACGGCGGCCGGGCCTACGAACCCCAGGTGGAGGCCCTGAAGAAGGGCGTCGACGTGGTCGTCGGCACCCCGGGCCGCCTGCTGGACCTCGCCGGCCAGAAGAAGCTGAACCTGAAGCACGTCAAGTGCCTGGTGCTCGACGAGGCCGACGAGATGCTCGACCTGGGCTTCCTGCCCGACGTCGAGAAGATCATCAACATGCTGCCGGCCAGGCGGCAGACCATGCTGTTCTCGGCCACCATGCCGGGCGCGGTCATCGGTCTGGCCCGCCGCTACATGTCGCAGCCGACGCACATCCGCGCCACCGCGCCGGACGACGAGGGCGCGACGGTCGCGAACATCAAGCAGTTCGTCTACCGCGCGCACTCGCTCGACAAGCCGGAGATGGTCGCCCGCATCCTCCAGGCCGACGGCCGCGGACTGGCGATGATCTTCTGCCGGACGAAGCGCACGGCCGCCGACATCGCCGAGCAGCTCCAGCGTCGCGGCTTCGCCTCCGGCTCGGTCCACGGCGACCTCGGCCAGGGCGCCCGCGAGCAGGCGCTGCGCGCCTTCCGCAACGGCAAGGTCGACGTGCTCGTCTGCACCGACGTCGCCGCCCGCGGCATCGACGTCGAGGGCGTCACACACGTCGTCAACTACCAGTCGCCCGAGGACGAGAAAACGTACCTGCACCGCATCGGCCGTACGGGCCGCGCGGGCGCGAAGGGTACGGCGATCACGCTCGTCGACTGGGACGACATCCCGCGCTGGCAACTCATCAACAAGGCGCTGGAGCTGGACTTCAACGACCCGGTCGAGACGTACTCCACCTCGCCGCACCTCTTCGCCGAGCAGGGCATCCCCGAGGGCACCAAGGGCGTCCTGCCGCGCTCGGAGCGCACCCGTGCCGGACTGGAGGCGGAGGAGCTGGAGGACCTCGGCGAGACCGGCGGTCGCGGTGCACGCGGTCGCGGTGGCCGGGGCGGCCGGAGCGAGGACCGCTCGGCGGACCGTGAGCGTTCGGCGGAGCGAGAGCGCCCGGCACGTACGCCGCGTCGCCGGCGCCGCACCCGTGGCGGCGCTCCGATGGACCCGGCAGCGGTCACGCCTGCCGACGGCACGTCGGCCGACGCCGTGCCGGTCGAGTCCACGGTCGCGGAGGAGGCATCCGCCACACGCACTCCGCGCCGCCGGCGCCGTCTGCGCGGCGGTGCGCCGGCGCAGCCGGTGACGGCCGGCGAGCCGACGGCACCGTCCGAGTCCGCTGAGCCCGTCGAGTCCGTTGCGTCCGCCGAGTCCGCGGTGACGACGGCCGAGGGCCCCGCCCTCGACACCACCGAGGCGCCCGCGAAGTCGCGCCGCCGCACCCGCAAGTCGGCGGAGCAGGCGGTCACGACAGCCCCGGCCGAGACCGTGACCGAGGTCGCCCCGGAACCGGCGGCTCCGGCCGAGACCGGCGCCGAGACGGCCCTGGCGACGGCGGAGTCCACCGCCGACGAGGCAGAGGCCAAGCCGCGCCGCCGCACCCGCAAGGCCGCGGTCACCGCACCTGAAGCGGCTGCGGACACCGCCGAAGGCACCGCCGACGAGGCGGAGACCAAGCCGCGCCGCCGCACTCGCAAGGCCGCGGCCACCGCACCGGAAGCCGCCGTGGACACCGCCGAGGGCACCGTCGACGAGGCAGAGACCAAGCCCCGTCGCCGTACCCGCAAGGCCACGGCCGCCACGGACGCGCCGGAAGCCGCTGCCGAGGCCAAGCCGCGTCGCACCCGCAAGGCCGCCGACACGGTCGCCGCGGAGATCCCGGCTCAGGTGGCCGACGGACCCGACAGCGCCGCCGAGGCGGCGGTCGACGTCGCCGAGGGTACGGAGGCCAAGCCGCGCCGCCGCACCCGCAAGGCCGCGGCCACCGCGCCCGAGACCGTGACGGACACCGCCGAGGGCACCACCGGCGAGGCGGAGACCAAGCCGCGCCGCCGGACCCGCAAGGCCGCCGAGACGGCCGACGCACCCGTCACCGACGAGGCCACGGCAGTCAAGCCCCGCCGCACCCGCAAGGCCACGGCCGCCGCGGACGCGCCGGAAGCCACCGTGGACACCGCCGAGGCCAAGCCCCGCCGCACCCGTAAGGCGGTCGCGGCGACGGCGGAGGCAGAGGCAGAGGTCAAGCCGCGCCGCCGGACCCGCAAGGCTGCCGAGGCTCCCGCGGAGGCCGTCGACACGACCGGGAGCACGGCCGCCGAGCCGAAGCCGCGCCGTGCGCGCAAGACGGCGGCCGCCGCCAAGGCAGCGGTGGACGCCGCCGAGATCCCGGCGCAGACCACCGGGAAGACGGCCACCGCGGTGGAGTCCACGGAGGCCTGATCCGGCGCTCCAGGCGCCCGTACTACCCGGCGGCCCGGCCCACTCCGTGTGGGACCGGGCCGCCGGCGTACGCGGCGGGACCCGGCCGGTCCACCCCGACCGCCGACCGGTTCACCCGAACTGCCGTCCCCACGCCCCCGAGGGCGCAGTGCCCGATAGCCTCGGCGCATGAGCAGGCCTCCTACGTTCGTTCCGCCGCCCGGAGCGCGCGCCTACCGGCTGCGCACCGCGCGCGGCGAGTTCGCCGTGGTCGACGCGCCCGTCTCGACCGGTGCCGAGCCGCGGGGCACCGCGCTGCTGCTGCCGGGGTTCACCGGGAGCAAGGAGGACTTCAACCCGCTGCACGAGCCGCTCGCGGCGCGCGGGTACCGCACGGTGGCCGTGGACGGCCGCGGGCAGTTCGAGTCGGACGGGCCGGTGGACGACGGCTCCGCGTACGCCCAGAGGGAACTCGCCCGGGACGTCCTCGCGCAGGCGGAGGCGCTCGGCACGCCGCTGCATCTGCTCGGGCATTCGCTGGGCGGGCAGATCGCACGCGCGACCGTGCTCCTCGACCACTCCCCCTTCGTGTCGCTCACCCTGATGGCCTCCGGCCCGGCGCAGATCTCCGCCTCCCAGCAGCAGCGCGTGAAACTGCTGCGGGACGCGCTCGGCGTGATGTCGATGGCCGAGGTGTGGGGGGTCATCCAGGCGATGGAACCGCCCGAGGAGACCGACACCGGCGCCGGACTCGACGCGGGCCTCGACGACCGCGCGGACCTGCGCCGCCGCTGGCTGGGCCACAAGGCCGCCCAACTCCTTGCAACCGGTCTCCAGTTGTGCACCGAGCCGGACCGCGTCGCCGAACTCGCCACCCTGCCGCTGCCGTTCCACGTGCTCTCGGGCGCGCGGGACGACACCTGGCCGGTGCCCCTCCTGGACGACATGGCCCGGCGGCTGGGCGCCCGGCGCACGGTCGTCGAGGGGGCCGAGCACTCCCCCAATTGCGACCAGCCGCTCGCCACCGCCCGCGCCCTCGCCGGCTTCTGGGACACCGCCATCGAACCGCCGGAGGACCGGACGGCCGGCTAGAACTGCGTCTGAAGGTGCTCCCAGAAGCCGTCCCGCAGCGCGCGCCGCAGGTCCGCCTGGCCGCGCAGGGAGTACTGGAGAATGCCCTCGGCCTCGACCAGCAGGTCCTGGTCCACCGACCCCGGCAGATACGGATGCCCGGGGAGCAGTTCCGCCAGGGTTTCGCGGCCGCGCTCCGCGAGCCACTTGGCGGCGATCTGCGCGCCCACGAAGCGGACGTTCTCGCGGGTCGGGCGGGCCGTCTGGGCGGGGTCGTACGCGGGGGCGGTGCGCCGGGAGACGTACGGCTTGAAGAACTCGAGGTCGAGGGTGCGCTGGCTGTCGACCTCCCAGAGCAGCGGCTCGGCCTGGTTGCGGGCGTCGGGGGCCTCGATGCCCCACAGATGCACCCGGGCGCCGTAGCCCTGGGCGGCCTCCACCGCCGACACCAGGTCCTCGTCGCCGCCGAGCAGCGCGGCGTCGCTGATGGCGCGGTGGCGGGCCAGTGACTCCAGGTCCGTGCGGATGAGGGAGTCCACGCCCTTCTGCTGGTTGTTGGCGTTGAGGTTGCCCAGTCGGACCTTGACGTCCGGCAGTTCGGCGATCGACTGCTGCTCGGCAGTGTGGATGCGACGCCGGGCGCCGTCGTACCAGTAGACGCGCAGCAGCCGGCTGTCGGCGAAGATGGTGCGGGCCCGGTCGATGAGCGCGTCGATCAGCCCCTCGGCGTCCAGGTCGAAGGCGCGGCGGTCCTCCGTCCCGGCCACCAGCCGCCCCGCCGCCGCGTAGAGGTACCCGGCGTCGACGAAGATCGCATGGGTCGAGGGCGTCTTCGCCACCTCGGCGAGCATGCGTTCCAGCAACTCGTTCGTGCGGTCGATGCGGGTGGACAGCGCCGCAAGGTCATCGTTCATCGCCTTCCATTGTCCCGGCGGTCACGCTGCGAACACAACCGGTCCCGATCGGTCAATTGAAGCTGCCTTACCGGTCACTGATTAGACATTCGAAAAATTTCCTTAGCGTAGGGAATGTTTGCGTCGTGCAGGTCGTTGTACCCGGGTGAAGCCAGTAGTTCTCCTCAGGAGGATGACCAGACGAAGGGAGAGGCAATGCGCTTCGAAATCATGCGACTCGACGAGGTCGACGGCACGCCCGTGGACTGCACCGTCGTGGACGCCGCCTCCGTCAACCGGATCGTTCAGCAGGCCGCCGCTGTCGGGCAGCGGCTGTGGATCCGCCCGGCCGATACCACGGCCTCGTGACAGAGGCCGAGACCCCGGCCTCGTAACAGATGCGGACCACCGCAGAAGCTTCGAAGCCCCCGTACGGCTGCCGTACGGGGGCTTCGCGCATGTACACGCTCAGGTGCCCTGGATCACCTGCGTGACCCCGTTGATGATCTGCTGCACCGCGATCGCGGAGAGCATCATGCCCGCCAGCCGTGTCACCAGGACCACACCGCCGTCCTTGATGACCCGGATGATCAGCAGCGAGTAGCGCATGACCAGCCACAGCACCACGTGGATCGCGAGGATCGCCGACCACACCGAGACCTGGCCGGCCACGCTGTCGGCCTTCTCCACGGCGAGGATCACGGACACGATCGCGCCGGGACCGGCGAGGAGTGGCATGCCGAGCGGGACGAGCGCGACGTTGACGTCCTTGGTCTGCTTGGGTTCGTCCGTCTTGCCGGTGAGCAGGTCGAGCGCGATCAGCAGCAGGAGCAGTCCGCCGGCGATCATCAGCGCCGGGACGGACACGTGCAGGTAGCCCAGGATCTGGTTGCCGAGCACGCCGAAGACGGCGATGACCCCGCCGGCCACGCAGACGGCCTGGAAGGCCATACGCTTCTGCGTCTTGGCCGGTCGTCCGGCGGTCAGCGCGAGGAAGATCGGGGTGATCCCGGGGGGATCCATGATGACGAAAAGGGTGAGGAACAGGGAACCGAAAACGGCAGCGTCGAACATCGGTGAGAGGCCTTGAGGAAGAGAGGAGTGACGTGAGGGCGGGGGAGGCGGGCCTCAGACCCCGCCGGCGCCCGGGACCGGGAACGCGCCGGTGGCCCGCCGCGTGATCTCCCCGTACACGTCGGGATGCGTCGTGAACTCACCGAGCGAGACGGTCTTGCGGCTGCCGTGGTAGTCGCTGGAGCCGGTCGCGAGCAGGCCCAGTTCGCCGGCCAGCCCGCGCAGCCGCGCACGGGCGTCGGGGTCGTGGTCCATATGGTCGACCTCGAGGCCGTCCAGCCCGGCCGCGGCCATCTCGGCGATACGGGGCTCCGGCACCGTACGGCCCCGCTTGGCCGCCGCCGGGTGGGCGAAGACACACACCCCGCCCGCGTCCTTGACCAGCCGGATCGCCTCGAAGGGGTCCGTCTCGTGCTTCTCGACCCAGGCGCGGCCGCCGTCGGCCAGCCAGTCCCGGGTGAAGGCGTCGCTCACGGTGGGTACGACGCCGAGCTCGACCAGCGCCGAGGCGACGTGCGGCCGCCCGACCGAGCCGTCGCCGGCGATCCGCGCGACCTGCTCCCAGGTGACCGGCACGCCCAGCGCGTTCAGCTTGGCGATCATGGCCTTGGCCCGCGGCACCCGGTCGTCGCGGACCAGCTCGCGCTCGGCGAGCAGCGCGGGCTCCGCGGGGTCGAAGAGGTAGGCCAGCAGGTGCATGCTGATGCCGTCGACACGGCAGGAGAGCTCGGCACCGGTGACGAGGGTGAGCCCCTCGGGGAGCGCGGCGATCGCCTCGGCGTACCCGCGGGTGGTGTCGTGGTCGGTCAGCGCGACGACGTCCAGACCCGCGGCGGCGGCGTTGCGCACCAGCTCGGCAGGGGTGTCCGTGCCGTCGGACGCGTTGGAGTGGGTGTGCAGATCGATGCGCACGACACGGACTCCAGGCTCTGACGGGACGGAAGGGGACACCCCAGGATAACGGGCGCCCGGGGGTGCCGTGTCACACCCGCGAGAGCGATGCGCCCCCTACGACTCGCGCATTCCTGCGGCTCGCGGCGGCCCCTACGGATGGAGCAGTCGCGGCGACAGCGCCCCACACGGGACCAGTTCGAGTTCGGCGCCCGCGTCCCGCAGGTCGGCCAGTACCAGCTCGTCGTACATCAGCAGCCCGGACTGCTCGGGCCACACCACCGCCCACAGCCACAGCCCGAGCGCCTCGCCCGCGAAGACCGCACGGTCGTCCGGGGCGCCGGACACGTGCCACAGCGGGGTGGGGCGGCCGCCGGTCAGGACCTTGGCGTCGGGCGGCTTCTCCACGTCCAGGTAGGTGCCGGGGTCCGGGCCGTCGATGCCGGCGTAGCGCGCGCCGAGGCCGACGCCGAGTTCCTCGGCGACCAGGATGAGTTCCCCCATGCCGCCGAGCGGACCGGGTCCGGAACAGGCCACGGCCGTGGCCCGGCCGCCGCTGCGGTCGTCCCCGGCGTAGACCACGCCGGTGAACAGCCAGCCGACCGGCAGGGGCCACGGCATCCACACGGGCACCTGGGTGCGCCGCACCACGGCACCGAGGGCCTCGACGCTGGGCGGGATCACGGGTTGCAACGGATACACGGTCCCGTGCACGTCGCACTGCCAGGAATCGCTGAAGAGTCCGGGAGCCCTGACCCGGCCACCGCACTTCGGGCAACTGGGTTCGCCCCTCATAGGGCCCCACGGTCCTACCCCGGCAGCGCCACGTCAAGGACGATCACCCGTCCGGCCCGGACACCCGGCCACGACCAACTAGATGCATGTCGCATCAATTAGGGTGGCTAACTTATTATGTGTAAACAGCAACGATCGGAGGGAGCAGCATGCACAGCAGCACAGGAGGTCCCGCGGAGGACGACGACCCGTTCGACGCGGGCGCGGGAGGCATCCTGCGGCAGCCCAGGGCGGTCTGGGCGACGGCCGGCGCGTCCGTCGTCGCCTTCATGGGCATCGGGCTCGTCGACCCGATCCTGCCCTCCATCGCCAAGGGCCTGAACGCCACCACGAGCCAGGTCTCCCTGCTCTTCACCTCGTACTTCCTGATCACCGCCTTCGCGATGCTGGTGACCGGCTTCGTCTCCAGCCGCATCGGCGGCCGCAAGACCCTGCTGCTCGGCCTCGCCCTCGTGGTGGTCTTCGCCGGACTCGCCGGCACCTCGGGCTCCGTCGCCGAGCTCGTCGGCTTCCGGGCCGGCTGGGGCCTCGGCAACGCGCTCTTCGTCTCCACCGCCCTCGCGGTGATCGTCGGCGCGGCGGCGGGCGGCAGCGCGGCAGCGATCCTGCTCTACGAGTCGGCGCTCGGCCTCGGCATGGCCTGCGGCCCGCTGCTCGGCGCACTGCTCGGCAACGCCAGCTGGCGCTATCCGTTCTTCGGCACCGCGTTCCTGATGGCGGTCGGCTTCCTGTGCATCACGGCGTTCCTGAAGGAGCAGCCGAAGCCGGCCCGCAAGACCTCCCTGCTGGACCCGGTCAAGGCGCTCGGCCACGGCGGCCTGGCCTCTGCGGCGGTCTCGGCGTTCTTCTACAACTACACGTTCTTCACCGTGCTGGCCTTCACGCCGTTCGTGCTGAACATGACCCCGTACAAGTCGGGTGCGGTGTTCTTCGCCTGGGGTGTGCTGCTCGCGCTGTTCTCGGTGGTGGTGGCGCCGCGCATGCAGGCGCGGTTCGGTTCGCTGAAGGTGCTCGGCGGCTCGCTGGTGCTGCTGGCCGCCGACGTGGTCGTCCTCGGCTACGGCGACCACACCACCGCCGTCGTCTGCACCATCCTGTCCGGCGCCTTCATCGGCGTGAACAACACCGTCTACACCGAGCTGGCCCTCGGAGTGTCGGACGCCCCCCGTCCGGTGGCGAGCGCGGGCTACAACTTCGTGCGCTGGTTCGCGGCCGCCGCCGCGCCCTTCTTCGCGCCGAAGATCGCGGAGTGGACGGACATCCACGTGCCGTTCGTGGTCGCGGGAGCAACCGCGGCGGCGGGCGCGGTGGTGGTCGCCGTCCGACGCCGAGCCCTCGACCGCAAGGCGGAGGAGCTCCAGCCGCGGCACGCCACCGAGGACAGCGTCACGGTCTTCGCCAACTGACGCCGACCGGCGGTCTGTTGGTGAGCTTGCTCACTCCAGCGGGACGGAAGCGCGGACGGGGTCCCGCAGGTCCGTCCCGTGGCTCAGCCAGCGCTCGCGCAGGGCCTGCGCGCCGTGCACCCGCTTCCAGGCGGCCTCGTTCGGCGTCATCGGCAGCAGCGGCAGGAACCGTACGGGGTCCAGCGGCCCGTCGAGTTCCAGGTCCTCCACCAGGCCGCCCGGCTCGGCCACCAGGACCGAGGTGAAGGACGCGCCGGGCCACAGCGGCTCGCCCACGTCGAGCGAGGCACCCGGCGCCACGACCACGCCCTCGACCTGCGGAGACGCTCCCAGCACGGCGAGCGGGCGGAGCACCTTGTCGGTGTCGGCGAGTCCGGCGCGGACGGAGAGGACCAGCTCCGCGCGCGGCCCCTTGACCGGGTCGGCGAGCAGCGCGGTGGGGTCGGACATGGGCCGCGCGGACATGCCGAGTGTGGCGTACCGGACTATGTCCCCCTCGTGGAAGCGCAGGACCTCGAGCCGGTCCGTGCCGAGGAAGGTGACCACGGCGCGGGCGTCCGGTTCACCCAGCGCGGAACACAACCGGGCCTCTACCAGAGGAAGAACATCAGCCATGCGGCGAGCATAGAACTCGTCAGCGGCAGGCAAAGCGGCACCTTGACACACCGGGCTGCTGATACTCTTGGCCGGTCGTCCGGGGCAGCGCACAGCGGGATGCCCCCCAGGTGTTCAGCCCTGGGAGGTCTCGATCCGGCCCTGACGCCGATGGGACTCCCTTACGAGGGACCGGCCGGAGGAGGTGGGGCTGTCATGGATCGAAGTCGACCGTGCAGTAGCACCCGCTCTTCCCGCCGCTGATGTCGTCGCTCTGACTCCGGTCGGCCGCCACCTCTCGCGTTCGTGCCCTCGTGCACGTCATACGGAAGAGCACTTCGTTTCGTTTGATCTGTCTGATCTGAACAGTGACGAAGCTCGCCACCGCGACGGTGCGGTGCTCCCCGCTTTGTGGACGTGCCAAACATCCTTGAGCCCACCACGTCCTCATTCCGGGCAGTTCCAACCGCCGTCGGCGGCCCTCGTCGCTCACTGCGAAGGAGCCCCGCCATGTCGATGATCCGCGACCTGCGTTCCGTGGTCCGCCCCTCCCGCACGGCCGCGCGCCAGGACGACGGCGCGTACGACACCACGCGCGACCCGGCCACGCCCTCGGCCATCGTGGACTGCGCCGTCTACCGCGACGGCTCCCGTGTCCCGACCGACCGGCCGCTCACCCCGCAGGAGGCGATGCGCCAGGTGCGGCGCGACGGGGGCTTCGTGTGGATCGGCCTGCACGAGCCGAACGAGGCCGAGTTCGCCGGTATCGCCGGGGAGTTCGGGCTGCATCCGCTGGCCGTGGAGGACGCGGTCACGGCCCATCAGCGGCCCAAGCTGGAGCGCTACGACGACACGCTCTTCACGGTCTTCAAGACCATCCACTACGTGGACCACGACGAGCTGACCGCCAACAGCGAGATCGTGGAGACCGGCGAGGTGATGTGCTTCACCGGCCGGGACTTCTTCATCACCGTCCGGCACGGCGGGCAGGGCTCGCTGCGCGCGCTGCGGCACCGGCTGCAGGACGACCCCGAACTGCTGGCCAAGGGCCCCTCCGCGGTGCTGCACGCCATCGCCGACCACGTCGTCGACGGGTACATGGCGGTCGCGGACGCGTTGCAGGAAGACGTCGACGAGGTCGAGACGGAGGTGTTCTCGCCGGGCCGGGGCGGCACCCCGCGCGGCACCGACGCCGGCCGGATCTACCAACTCAAGCGCGAGGTACTGGCGTTCAAGCGGGCGGTGTCGCCGCTGCTGCGGCCCATGCAACTGCTGAGCGAGCGTCCGATGCGGCTGATCGACCCGGACATCCAGAAGTACTTCCGGGACGTGGCCGACCACGTGGCCCGTGTGCAGGAGCAGGTCATCGGCTTCGACGAGCTGCTCAACTCCATCCTCCAGGCCAACCTGGCGCAGGCGTCCGTCGCCCAGAACGAGGACATGCGGAAGATCACGGCCTGGGCCGCGATCATCGCCGTACCGACGATGGTCTGCGGGGTGTACGGCATGAACTTCAAGTACATGCCCGAGCTGCACCTGAAGTACGGCTACCCGCTGATCGTGGCGGTCACGGCCGCGATCTGCCTGGGCATCCACCGCACGCTCAAGCGCAACGGCTGGCTGTGAGCGGGCTCGTTACTCTTCTGCCATGAACACCGAGCTGCTCGACCAGGCCCTCGTCGAGGAGGCCACGAAGAAGTCCGGCCTCATCTGGGTCAAGGGCCCCGGCGTCCCGGCCCGTGCCCTGTGGCACGTCTGGCACGAGGGCGCCGCGTGCGTGGTGGGCGACGGGCCCGGCGAGCAGCCGCTGCCCGGACTGGCCGACGGGGCCGCCGCCGAGGTGACGGTGCGCAGCAAGGACAAGGGCGGCCGCCTGGTCACCTGGGCCGCGCGGGTCGTGGAGATCGCGCCGGACACCCCGCGGTGGCAGGAGGTCGTGGCCGAACTGAAGGGGAAGCGGCTCAACGCGCCCGACGGCGAGGCCATGACGGCGCGCTGGGCCCGCGAGTGCCGGGTGCTGCGCCTGGAGCCCACGGGGACGACCGCGCCGCTGCCGGAGGGCTCGCTGGCCGAGGCACCGCTGCCGACCCCGGCGACGACCCGCCGGCCGGTCCCGGACGGGCTGCCGCGGCTGCTGGTGAAGAGACGGCGCCGGAAGTAGCCCCCTCCAAAAAACCGGGGAGGGGCACGGAGGTCAGGACGTCGGCAGCTGTTTGCCGTAGTCGACCGTCTCGTCCTTCTTCGGCTGGGCCACGGCGAAGTCCTTGCCCCAGTCCGAGAAACTCAGCGTCCCCGCGTCGCCCGCGCGCACCAGGCGCAGCGGGTAGGGGGTGCCCTCCAGGGAGACGTCCAGGGTGCCGCCGGAGCCCTGGCCGCCGGTGATGCGGATCGTGCGGACGCCCGCCTGCGCGTGGTGCCCGTCGGTCGCCAGCGCGCCGTGCAGGGTCAGCAGCCCGTCGAGGAGCAGGTCCTTGTCCGTGAAGCCGCTGAACCGCTTGTACGCGGGATCGCCCTGCGGCACCTTCACGTACTTGCCGTCCAGCTTGTCGGCGGCCCCGGTGGCCTTGCCGCTGCCGTCGACCTTGCCCCAGAACTCGGCGTCCGCCTTCACATACAGCTGCTCCCCGACCCGCAGCAGCCCGAAGGTCACCCCCTCCGAGGTGACCGAACCGGAGCCGCCGTCGTCCTTCAGACGCATGTCGAGCCGGTACGTACGGCCGTTGCTGACCACGTTCCCGGACAGGTGCACGGTGTCCGCGGTGGCGGCCGCCGCCTTCGTCCTGGCCTGGATCTTGTCGGCCGGGAGTCTGCCCACCCCGTTGGTGCCCGCGTCCGGATCGTCCCCGGAACACCCCGTCAGACCCGCGCCCGCAACGACCAGAGCACACAGCACGCTCGTCAGCGTGGCCCGGCGGGTACGGCCCTGGGGAATCACGGTCACAGGTGGAGCTGCCTTTCTGACGGGTGTCCTGAGCGGCGTACGGCAGCGTACCGGGGCCGAGGGCGCCCGGCGGACCCGGCTCGTCCGGACCCTCACCAGGGCGTATCCGAGGTGGACGGGCTAGCCTGAAGCGCACTTGAGCGGGCAATTGGGAAAAGAAGCCCGGCACACAAGACACGCAACACACGCACCACACAGCCGTGCAAAGGAGGCGCAGCCATGGCAGCGGGCGCCCCCCGGATCTTCGTCTCGCATCTCTCCGGAGTCGCCGTCTTCGACCCGACGGGCGACCAGGTGGGCCGCGTCCGCGATCTGGTCGTCATGCTGCGCGTCGGGCGTCGGCCGCCCCGTCTGCTCGGGCTGGTCGTCGAACTCGCCACCCGGCGCCGCATCTTCCTGCCCATGACCCGGGTGACCGGCATCGAGTCGGGCCAGGTCATCACCACGGGCGTGCTCAACGTCCGGCGCTTCGAGCAGCGCCCCACCGAACGTCTCGTCTTCGGCGAACTGCTCGACCGGCGGGTGACGCTCGTGGAGACCGGCGAGGAGGTCACGGTCCTGGACATGTCGGTGCGGCAGCTGTCCGCGCGCCGGGACTGGGAGGTCGACCGCGTCTTCGTCCGCAAGGGCAGGAAGGGCGGCGCGTTCCGGCGCAACCGGGGAGAGGCCCTGACCGTGGAGTGGTCCGCGGTCACCGGCTTCTCCCTGGAGGAGCACGGGCAGGGCGCGGAGAGCCTGCTCGCCACCTTCGAGCAGCTGCGCCCCGCCGACCTGGCCAACGTGCTGCACCACCTGTCCTCCAAGCGGCGAGCAGAGGTCGCCGCCGCGCTGGACGACGACCGGCTCGCCGACGTCCTCGAAGAGCTCCCGGAGGACGACCAGATCGAGATCCTCGGCAAGCTGAAGGGCGAGCGCGCGGCCGACGTGCTGGAGGCGATGGACCCGGACGACGCCGCCGACCTGCTCGCCGAGCTCCCGCAGGCGGAGCAGGAGCGGCTGCTGGGGCTGATGGAGCCCGCCGACGCGGCGGACATGCGCCGGCTGATGTCGTACGAGGAGCACACCGCGGGCGGCCTGATGACGACCGAACCGATCGTGCTGCGCCCGGACGCGACCGTCGCCGACGCCCTGGCCCGCGTCCGCAACCGCGACCGCTCCCCCGCGCTGGCCGCCCAGGTCTACGTGTGCCGCCCCCCCGACGAGACCCCGACCGGGAAGTACCTGGGCACGGTGCACTTCCAGCGGCTGCTGCGCGACCCGCCCTACACCCTCGTCGGCTCGATCCTCGACGACGACCTGCAACCCCTCGCGCCCGACTCCACGCTGCCGGTCGTCGCCGGGTTCTTCGCGACCTACGACATGGTGGCGGCGCCCGTCGTCGACGAGTCCGGCTCGCTGCTCGGCGCGGTCACTGTGGACGACGTCCTGGACCACATGCTGCCGGACGACTGGCGGGAGACGGAGTACGACCTGGACGAGGGGGCGGCGACGCATGGCGGCTGAGCGAGAGGTCATCCGCGAGCGGCCGGTGGGGGCCACCGCCGCCGGGCGGCCGCGGGCCGGCCGGCTGGACCAGCCGCGCCCGCCCCGGCGCCGGCTGCTGCCGGAGTGGGACCCGGAAGCCTTCGGGCGGCTGTCCGAGCGCATCGCGCGGTTCCTGGGCACCGGGCGGTTCATCGTCTGGATGACGGTGGTGATCATCGTCTGGGTGCTGTGGAACGTGGCCGCGCCCCGGCATCTGCGGTTCGACGAGTACCCGTTCATCTTCCTGACCCTGGCCCTGTCCCTCCAGGCCTCCTACGCCGCCCCGCTGATCCTGCTGGCGCAGAACCGGCAGGACGACCGGGACCGGGTCAACCTCGAACAGGACCGCAAGCAGAACGAGCGGTCGATCGCCGACACCGAGTACCTGACGCGCGAGATCGCCGCGCTGCGCATGGGCCTGGGCGAGGTGGCCACCCGGGACTGGATGCGCTCGGAGCTCCAGGACCTGGTCAAGGAGCTGGAGGAGCGGACCGTCGACGGCCATCGCCGGCACGGGGTATTCCCGGCGGATCACGCGCACGCACGTGACATGGACGACCGGTGACGGGGTCCCGGGGCCCGCACGGAGCGCCGTACCATCGTCCTTATGGCTACGGAAGACGCGGTGCGCGCAGCTCTGGCGACGGTTGACGATCCCGAGATCCACCGGCCCATCACCGAGCTCGGCATGGTCAAATCAGTGGAGATCGGCGCGGACGGAGCGGTCGCGGTCACCGTCTACCTGACGGTCTCCGGCTGCCCGATGCGCGAGACGATCACCCAGCGGGTGACCGACGCCGTCTCCCGCGTCGAGGGCGTCACCCGGGTCGACGTCACGCTCGACGTGATGAGCGACGAGCAGCGCCGGGAACTGACGACCGCACTGCGCGGCGGCCAGGCCGAGCGCGAGGTCCCCTTCGCCAAGCCCGGCAGCCTCACCCGCGTCTACGCCGTCGCCTCCGGCAAGGGCGGCGTCGGCAAGTCCTCGGTGACGGTGAACCTGGCGGCGGCGCTGGCGGCCGACGGTCTGAAGGTGGGCGTGGTCGACGCCGACATCTACGGCCACAGCGTGCCGCGGATGCTGGGCGCGGACGGCCGCCCGACCCAGGTCGAGAACATGATCATGCCGCCGTCGGCGAACGGCGTGAAGGTCATCTCCATCGGCATGTTCACCCCGGGCAACGCGCCGGTCGTCTGGCGCGGACCGATGCTGCACCGCGCGCTCCAGCAGTTCCTGGCGGACGTGTACTGGGGCGACCTGGACGTCCTCCTCCTGGACCTGCCGCCCGGCACCGGCGACATCGCGATCTCCGTGGCCCAACTGGTGCCGAACGCCGAGATCCTGGTGGTGACGACGCCTCAGCAGGCGGCGGCCGAGGTGGCCGAGCGGGCGGGCTCCATCGCCGTGCAGACCCACCAGAAGATCGTCGGCGTGGTCGAGAACATGTCCGGCCTGCCCTGCCCGCACTGCGACGAGATGGTCGACGTCTTCGGCACGGGCGGCGGCCAGGCGGTCGCCGAGGGCCTGACCCGCACCACCGGTGCCACGGTCCCGGTGCTCGGCTCCATCCCGATCGACGTCCGCCTGCGCGAGGGCGGCGACGAGGGCAAGCCGGTCGTCCTGACCGACCCGGACTCCCCCGCGGGCTCGGCCCTGCGGGCGATCGCCGACAAGCTCGCGGGCCGGCAGCGGGGCCTCGCGGGTCTGTCGCTGGGGATCACCCCGAGGAACAAGTTCTAGGCCGTACGGGGGCCGTGGCGGCCCGTACCGCCCGCACGGCGACAGGGGCGCCGTCCCGCGAGGACGGCGCCCCTTCGTACTGTGTCCGCCGTGTACGCCGTGTGCCGCGTGGTGTCAGGCGTACGCGTTGATGTCCTTGATCATGGCGAAGCCGAGCCCGTACGCGCTCATGCCCCTGCCGTACGCCCCCACGTGGACGCCCTGGGAGGTGGAACCGGCGAGTACCCAGCCGAACTCCGACTCCCGGTAGTAGAACGGCGTCGGGACGCCGTCCACGGGCAGGGAGAGCATGGACCACTCCGGGCCGGACAGGTCGTCGGCCAGCTCCCACGCGGTCTCCGTCTGCTGCTCCAGCCAGTCGTCCCGCAGGGTGTGGTCCACCTGCCCGGGCCAGGTGAAGGACAGCAGGCCCACCGCGGCCAGCCAGGCCGCCGAGGAGACCGAGGTGGCCTCCAGCTGGCCCGTGCCGTCGGCGAGGCGCCGTACGGGTTGGGCGGCGACGGTGACGACTACCGCGAACCTCTCCTTGGACTCGTCCGGCGATCCGGACACGGACTCGTTGCGTACGGACGGCTCGTCGCCGTGCCCGGTCGAACCGTGTTCCACGGAACCGTCGGCCGAAGTGCCGACCTGCATCAGCCAGCGCGGCCCCGTGAAGGCCTCGTCGAGGCCGTACCAGGGAAAGGGCGCCAGCAGGTAACCGTCGGCCGTGCGCCGGGCGAAGGGGGACTGTTGTCCACCCTCCGCGGCCGGCGCCTGCGCGCCTGCCCGACTTGTCGTCTCCATGTGCCCGGTGGCCTCCTCGCTCTCGTCGAACCGGGGTGTCCCGCCCCCCTTCGGGCGTACTCGTCCGGTCCGCACAACGACTCGGCAGCATATCCATCCCGCTTCGGGCAACCGGGAAACCTCTCGGCGCGTGGGTCGCGGGTACGGCCGTTTCACGCCGCGCACGGGCCGTGCGCGGCGTGAGACGCGTCACATGGGACGGGTCAGGTGGCGTCCGCGTCGAAGGGCGGGCGCTCGTCCTGAGCAGGGGTCTCGGACTTCTTGGTCATGTCGATCCGGCCGCCGGCCGAACCCGAGGAACCCGAAGAACCCGCGGAGCCCGAAGACGACGTGGAGGACGCCGAGGAGTCGTACTCGTTGCCGTTCACCGCGTCCGTGACCTCGGCCATCTCCTTCTTCAGGTCGAAGCCGTTGCGGATCTCCTGCAGCCCCAGGTCGTCGTTGTCCAGCTGCTTGCGGATGAACGTCTTGGGGTTGAGGTCCTCGAACTCGAAGTCCTTGAATTCCGGGCCGAGTTCGCTGCGGATGTCCTGCTTGGCGCTCTCCGAGAACTCACGGATCTTCCGGATCGTGCGTGTCACGTCCTGGATGACCTTCGGGAGCTTTTCGGGACCGAACACGAGCACGGCCACGATGATGATCGTCAGCAGCTCGAGCGGTCCTATGTCATTGAACACCTGAAGCTCCTTGCGATGTCCTCGGTCCTCGGCCCTCGGGTGGTCCGGTCTGTGTGGGGCTGTCCGTGGTCCGGGCCGGATCCACGGTACCCGGCCAACGTGCCCCACCGGTACCGCCCCGAGGTGTCGGACTGCGTGTACACGACGGGTTTTCCGGCTTGTTGCGCACGTTTTGTGTCAGTTGCTGTTCGAGGACCCGAGTACCAGGGAAACCTTCCGTGTCTTTCCGTCGCGTTCGACGGTCAGCTCCAGACGGTCGCCGGGGCGGTGGGCGCGTGTCTTCACGATCAACTCCTCGCCCGAGTGGACGCGCTGCCCGTCCACCGCGGTGATGACGTCTCCGGCCCTGATGCCCGCCTTGGCACCGGGACCGCCGGAGGTGACCGGCGGTCCGCCGTCCCGGCCCTTGGCGCCGACCCTGGCTCCGTCGCCGGGGTAGTTCATGTCCAGGGTCACCCCGATCACCGGGTGGCTGGCCTTGCCGTGGTTGATCAGTTCCTCGGCGACGCGCCTGGCCTGGTTGACGGGGATGGCGAAGCCCAGGCCGATGGAACCGGCCTGGCCGGTCTGCAGGTCGGAGCCGGTGTCCGCGGAGCGGATGGCGGAGTTGATGCCGACGACCCGGCCGCGGGCGTCGAGGAGGGGGCCGCCGGAGTTGCCCGGGTTGATCGGCGCGTCGGTCTGGAGGGCGTCGACGTAGGACACGTCGCTGCCGTCGCCCTTCTCACCGCCGGCCGTGATGGGGCGCTCCTTGGCGCTGATGATGCCGGAGGTGACGGTGTTGGCCAGGTCGAACGGCGCGCCGATGGCCACGACCGGGTCGCCCACCTGCACGTTGTCGGAGTTGCCGAGCGGGATGGGGGTCAGTCCGCGCACGCCGCGGACCTGGACCACGGCGAGGTCGTATCCGGCGTCCCGGCCGATGATCCTGGCCTTGGCGGTCTGGCCGCCGCTGAAGGTCACCGATATGTCGCCGCCGGAGGCGGCGTTCTCCACGACGTGGTTGTTGGTGAGGACGTGGCCGAGGCGGTCGAGCACGAACCCGGTGCCGGTGCCCTGCTCGCCGGAGCCGCTGACATGCAGCGTCACCACGCTGGGCAGGGCCCGCGCGGCGATCCCGGCGACGCTGTCCGGGGCGCGCCCGACGGGCTCCTTCCCGGCCTGCGGCAGCTCCACGGTGCCCACGCCGCCGTTGCGCTCGAGGTACGCCCCGGCCAGCCCGCCGAGCGCTCCGGACACCAGCGCGAGCACCACGGCCCCGCTCACCAGCGCCCGTGTGACCCGCCGGTGCCGCTGCTCGACGCTGAGCACGCCGACCCCGCTCTGCTGCAACGGCGCGGCGACCTGGCCACCGGCCCAGGGGTCGTAACGCCCCCAGGGGTCGGCGGGGCCGGCACCGGGGTGGGTCTCGGCAGCGCCGGGGGCGGGCATGCCGTGCCCGTCACCCACTGCCTGGGCGGGCACACCGTGCGACGGGTCGCCCCCGAGCGGGGTTCCTTGCGGCACGCCCGCCGGCATGGCGTCCGCGGGCGGCGCCTCCTGCGGTGCGGCGGCCGGGGCCTGCGGCTGCGAGGGGAGGCCGGGCGCGGGGTGCGTGGGAGCCGGGGCGGCCGGCTGGGGCGCCGGGTGCGCCGAACCATACGGCTGGGCGTCTGCGGCGGGCGAGCCGTGGGGGGCGGGTGCAGGGGTGCCGGAGGAGAGGGCGGGTGTGCCCTGGGCGGGCGTCACCGCCGGGTGCTGCACGGGCGGGGCGGGAGCCCAGGGACCGGGCTCGCCGTACGGAGGGGTGCTGTAGGGATCGGGATCGTGCAACGGCCTGGGCCGCTCGCCGGATCCGACGGAGGCGTCAACGGCCCCGGACGGCCCCTCCAGGGGCCGGCTGGCACCCATCTCTGCGGACGCCCCGGGCCCGGCGGGAGTCACCGGCGCGGCGGGTACGGCAGGCTCGGCAGGCGCAGCGGGTGCGGCAAGCTCGCCGGGCACCCCAGGCTTGGCAGGTGCGGCGGGTGCCGCAGCGGGTGCAGCAGGCTCGCCGGGCGCCGCGGGCACGGCAGGTGTGGCAAGCGTGGCGGGCGCAGCCGACGCTGCCGGTGCCGCCGATGCGTGGTCCGATTCGGCGGCAAGGGCGGACGGCGCGTCCTCCGCCCCGGTGGACGCCGGGAGAGGCCGAGCGAGTTCGAAGTCGCCCGTGTCGGGGGCGGCGCCGGAGGCCTGGAACGGGCGGTCCAGTTCGTAGTCACCGTGTGCGTCGGCGCGTGCGGGGGCCGCGCCCTGCGGCTCCTCGACCGGCCCACCGGCTGCCGCACCCTGGGCGGACGTCCCGGCCGCGTCGACGGCCGGGACGGGATCGGACGTGCCCTCCGGCCGGTCGTCCGGAGGGACTGCGCGGCTCCACCACTTCAGGCGGGCGGACTTCGTGGGCTTGCCCTCGTTCATGTTCTCCCCACAGCGGGTCGCGGCACGGCTCGTCGTTCGGTGGCCGTGCGTCGTCGACTCCGCGCCCCGACCGGTGTCATGGGCGCGACCACTCTGGATTCAACCAGGTTCCCGGGCCGGGGCGCAGGGACCGGTCAGTGCGCGGTGCGGGAGGAAGCGGTGGGAGAGGGTGTGGCGAGCAGGCCCGGGGTCGTGAGTCCCGGGTCGGCGGACCACGAGGTCAGGGAGATCGGCGGGGTCGCGGTGAGCGGACGTATCAACGGCGACATGACGGCCGCGCCGGCGACCACCGGGGTGGTCAGCGGGTGCATCACGTTCTCCGTCTGCCCGCCGGGAGGCACGGCCCCCGGCAGCAGCGGTGCGGCCGGCGGCGCCGAGGCCGCCTGCGCCGAGCCCGACGACCGCTGCCCCTGGCCCGACTGCGGCGCGGCCGACTGGCGGCGCCGCGCGGTGTCGGCGGCCGACGCCGCGCCCGAACCCGCCGTGCGCGCCGGAGTCACGTTGCTGCCGGTCCCGGAGCCGCGCGCCTCCGCCGCGGTGTCACCCGCCGAGCCGGTGGTCACCCCGCCCAGGGCGACCGCGGCCAGCGACACGGCCCCGGCGGCGACGAACGCGAACCGCAGCCCTCTCAAGGCGGACCGCTCGCTGTCGGGACGGCCGACGGGGTGGATCCGGAAGCCGCGATCCTCGGCGGGGACGGCGGGATGCGGCCGGGCCGGCACATACCCGAACTCGAACTGCTCGCCGCGCTCCACCCCGAACACCCCGGAGCCTGAGGACAGCCCTCCGGGCAGCCCTCCGCCGCCCAGCGGCGAACCACCACCGCCACTGCCGGTACCACCCCCCGGGAGGCCCTGGAGGCGGGCCAGGAAGCTCTCGGAGGGAGGCGGTGGGGCCGCCTGGGCGAAGACGTTCTTCAAACGGCGCTGTGCGTCGACCTCCGCCTTGCACTTCGGGCAGGTGGCCACGTGCGCCAGGACACGCTCACGCGTGTCGTGACCGAGCTCGCCGTCCACGAGGGCGGCGAGCCGGTCTCCCAGATGCTGTTCCGCGAGGCGCCCCGCGGGGTTCGGTCGTGATCCACTCACGCGGTCGCGCCCCCTCCCCCCAGCGCGGGGACCGGGGCCACGAAGCCGCGGCGCTCGGCCCGGGCCTGCGGCGAGCGGTGCGCAAGGGCCTTGCGCAGCTGCGAACGGCCGCGGTGGATGCGGGAGCGCACCGTGCCGAGCTTGACGCCCAGGGTCGCGGCGATCTCCTCGTACGACAGTCCTTCGATGTCGCACAGGACGACGGCGGCACGGAACTCGGGCGCGAGGGTGTCCAGGGCCTGCTGGACGTCCGCGTCGAAGTGCGCGTCGTTGAAGAGCTGCTGCGGAGTGGGCTCCTTGCTGGGCAGCCGCTCGGCCGCGTCGTCGCCGAGCGCGTCGAAGCGGATGCGCTGCTTGCGGCGGACCATGTCCAGGAAGAGGTTCGTGGTGATGCGGTGCAGCCAGCCCTCGAACGTGCCCGGGGTGTAGGTCGACAGGGAGCGGAAGACGCGGACGAAGACCTCCTGGGTGAGATCCTCGGCGTCGTGCTGGTTGCCGGTGAGGCGGTAGGCCAGGCGGTAGACACGGCCGCTGTGCGTGCTGACGATCTCCTCCCAGGTGGGCGGAGTCCACGCCTGCCCGTCCGCGTCGGTCGAGAAGGTCGCGGTCTGGGTGGATTCGGCGATGTGGCTCACGTCAGCAGCGGTGTTGGTCACGGATTTCGGCCTGCCCGCCGATCCGAGAAAGCGCCGTAGCACTCCTCCCCGATCCTCAGGCGCGGCCGCACCTCCCCTGTCGGCTCTGGTGGTGTCCAGTGGAGCCCCTACCATAGCCACCTCGCCCGTTAGCTCCGGATAAGCAGTTTTACGAGAATTTGACACGTGCTGGCACGGCTGGTGCGACTGCGTCAGCACTTGCTCGGTGTCCCGATCCATCCCATACCCCCCGTCCACGCCGTCCTCGCGCCCCGTGTCGCATCCTCACCCCATCAAACGACCGGTCCCATCTGCGGGTTCCCGGCCCCAACGGATACAGTCACGCCCAGGCAACCACGGGGACAGGAGAGGGTCATTACCGGCAACCGGCAGACGAGCTGGGCGTTCGCCGACGCCTATGTCGCCGAGGACGACGCGCTGCGCTGGGCCCGTGAGCGGGCCCGTGAGGCAGGGCTGCGCTCGGTGTCGCCCGGCGCGGGCGCCGCGCTGCGGTTGCTGGCCGCCACCGTGGACGCCAAGGCGGTCGCGGAGATCGGCACCGGCACCGGGGTCTCCGGGATCCACCTGTTGCACGGCATGCGGCCGGACGGGGTGCTGACCACCGTCGATCCCGAGCCGGAGCACCAGCAGTTCGCCCGCCAGGCGTTCCGCGCCGCGGGCTTCGCCGGCAACCGCGCCCGCTTCATCCCCGGCCGCGCCCTGGACGTGCTGCCCCGGCTCGCGGACGCGGGATACGACCTCGTGTTCTGCGACGGCGACCGGCAGGAGTTCCCCGAATACCTCGCTGAATCGTTGCGCCTGCTGCGCCCGGGAGGCCTCGTCGCCTTCGAGGGTGTCTTCGCGCACGGGCGGACGGTGGACTCCGGACCGCAGCCGACGGAGGTCGTGCGGCTGCGGGAGCTGCTGCGCACGGTGCGCGAGAGCCCCGACCTGACGCCTTCCCTGCTGCCGGTGGGCGACGGACTGCTGTGCGCCGTCAAACGCTGAGCGCTCGCGTCACCCGCGTGTCGCGCGACCCCGCACAAACAGCGACCCCGACACCGCGTACGATGCCGGGGCTACTGAAAGGGTATGGCCGCTTCCGCGTCAGCCGACGACCTTCTTGAGGGCGTCGCCGAGCGCGTCGGCCTCGTCAGGGGTCAACTCGACGACGAGCCGACCGCCGCCTTCGAGCGGAACGCGCATGACGATGCCCCGCCCCTCCTTGGTCACCTCGAGCGGGCCATCACCCGTCCGCGGCTTCATGGCCGCCATGCTCGTTCCCCTTCCTGAAACCCAGCTCATCGTCAAAGCCGACGGCCCACCGAAAGGGCACGCGCGCGATCCCTGCCCCAGAACGGCACAGGACACGCGACACCGGCATCGAACACATTGCTTCCAAGCCATTATCCCGCATCCCAGGACCCGATGACCAACATCAGTTGGCATCGCTTGGGCAACGCGCGCGAGCAAAACCACTCAATTCGGCGATGTGGCTGCGATACTGCGCCCCCACGCCTTCGTGCGCCCGCCGCGGACGCGCCGGAATTCTTTGACGCAGGTCACATGCCAGGTCCGCGACCCGGCCGGTGATCTCCGTCATGCTGTCCTCGGACCAGGACCGACCATGACGTACCGAGTGGTACGTCATCGAGGCGACACCGGAGGGGATGTCCCATGGCCGACACCGTGCTCTACGAGGTGAGCGACGGGCTCGCGACGATCACGCTGAACCGCCCCGAGGCGATGAACGCGCTGAACGTCGCCGCCAAGGTGGCCCTCCGGGACGCGGCCCGGGAGGCGGCGGACGACGGCGCCGTGCGGGCGGTGCTGCTCACCGCCGCCGGGGACCGGGCGTTCTGCGTGGGCCAGGACCTCAAGGAGCACATCGGGCTGCTGGCCGCCGACCGGGAGTCCGGGTCGGGGCAGACCATGAGCACCGTGCGGGAGCACTACAACCCGATCGTGCGGGCGCTGGCGGGGGCGCGGAAGCCTGTGGTCGCCGCCGTGAACGGGGTCGCCGCCGGGGCGGGCTTCGGCTTCGCGCTCGCCGCCGACTACCGGATCGTGGCGGACACGGCGTCCTTCAACACCTCGTTCGCGGGCGTCGCGCTCACCGGGGACTCGGGGATCTCGTGGACCCTGTCTCGGGTGGTGGGGCCGTCCCGCGCCACCGACCTGCTGCTCTTCCCGCGCCGCATCACCGCCCAGGAGGCGCACGAACTGGGCATCGCGAACCGGGTCGTGCCGGCCGCCGACCTGCGGGCCGAGGCCGAGAGGACGGCGCGGGCGCTGGCCGCGGGGCCGACGGTGGCGTACGCGGCACTGAAGGAGGCGGTGGCCTTCGGACTGACGCACTCCCTGGAGGAGACCCTCCAGAAGGAGGACGAACTCCAGACCCGGGCAGGGCAGTCCGAGGACCACGCGATCGCCGTCCAGGCGTTCGTCGACAAGGAGAAGCCGAAGTACCTGGGCCGCTGACCGCGGCGTAGGCGGCGCGTCGCCCCTGACCCGGCCGGTCAGGGGCGACGCGCCACGCAGTCCGCGAGGTGGTCGTCGACCAGGCCGCACGCCTGCATCAGGGCGTACGCGGTCGTCGGGCCGACGAAGCGCAGACCGCGCTTCTTCAGGGCCTTCGACAGGGCCGTGGACTCGGGGGTGACGGCCGGGACGTCGGAGAGGGTCCTGGGTACCGGACGGGTGGCGGGGTCCGGGGCGTGGGACCAGATGAGGGCGTCCAGCTCGCCCGGGGACCAGTCGGCGATCACGCGCGCGTTGGCCAGCGTCGCGTCGATCTTGGCGCGGTTGCGGATGATGCCCGGGTCGGCGAGCAGCCGCTCGCGGTCGGCGTCGGTGAAGTCCGCCACCGCCGCGATCTTGAAGTCGGCGAAGGCGGAGCGGAAGCCGGCGCGGCGGCGCAGGATGGTGATCCAGGACAGGCCGGACTGGAAGGCCTCCAGGGCGAGGCGTTCGTAGAGCGCGTCGTCGCCGTGGACCGGGCGGCCCCACTCCTCGTCGTGGTAGGCCACGTAATCCGCCGTGGACAGGGCCCACGGGCAGCGCAGGGCGCCGTCCGGGCCGGCGATCGCTGCACCCGGCGTCATGGTCTCGTCCGTCACCGCTGGTCCTCCGGATCGGGCTTGGTCAGGTGGACGTGGGCGGCGGCGCGGGCACCGGCCAGCGCGGACTCCAGGTCGGCGATCCGCGCGTCGCGCTCGGCGAGTTCGGCGCCGAGACGGCCGAGCGCGTCGTCGACGTCCGCCATGCGGTAGCCCCGGACGGTCATCGGGAAGCGGAGGCTCTCCACGTCCGCGCGGTCCACCGGGCGGTCCGGTGGCAGCGGATCCAGGAGCCGCTCGGGCGCCGCCTCGGGCAGCGGTCCGGTTCCCTCGCCGCCGCCCACCACCGCGAGGGTCACCGCGGCGACCACGACGGCGAGCGCGACGACCAGGAAGAAGAACATAACCATCGCTGGGGTCCCCACGGAGTCTGTCGTAAGTGTCAGGGTCCGATCGTGCCATGCGAGGCTGACGGTTAGGGTCGCAGACGGCCGAAGACCGGGAAAGGCCGGGGAAGACCGGCAGGACCGGGGAAGACCGGGGAAGACCGGGAAGACCCGGAAGAAGAGGAGAGGTCACAGGGGATGCTCAGGCTGGGCAGGCGCGCATTCGACGCGCACGAGCCGGTGATCATGGCGATCGTCAACCGGACCCCGGACTCCTTCTACGACCAGGGGTCGACGTTCCGTGACGAGCCGGCCCTCGCGCGCGTGGAGCAGGCGGTCGCCGAGGGGGCCGCGATCATCGACATCGGCGGGGTGAAGGCCGGGCCCGGCGACGAGGTGACGGCCGAGGAGGAGGCCCGGCGGACGGTCGGCTTCGTGGCCGAGGTACGGCGCCGGTTCCCGGACGTGGTCATCAGCGTCGACACCTGGCGGGCCGACGTCGGCGAGGCCGTGTGCGAGGCGGGTGCCGACCTGCTGAACGACGCGTGGGGCGGGGTGGACCCGCGGCTCGCCGAGGTCGCGGCGCGCTACGGCACCGGCCTGGTCTGCACGCACGCCGGCGGCGCGGAGCCGCGGACACGGCCGCACCGGGTGACGTACGACGACGTCATGGCCGACATCCTCCGGGTGACCGTGGGGCTGGCCGAGCGGGCGGTGGCGCTCGGCGTGCCCCGGGAGTCGGTGATCATCGACCCCGGGCACGACTTCGGCAAGAACACGCGGCACAGCCTGGAGGCGACCCGGCGGCTGGGCGAGATGGTCGCGACCGGGTGGCCGGTGCTGGTGTCGCTGTCCAACAAGGACTTCGTGGGCGAGACGCTGGACAAGCCGGTGAAGGAGCGACTGGTGGGGACGCTGGCGACGACGGCTGTCTCGGCGTGGCTGGGGGCCCAGGTGTACCGGGTGCACGAGGTCGCCGAGACGCGGCAGGTGCTGGACATGGTGGCGTCCATCGCGGGGCACCGGCCGCCGGCG
Organism: Streptomyces sp. NPDC093064; assembly: GCF_044754605.1. Lineage (NCBI taxonomy): Bacteria > Bacillati > Actinomycetota > Actinomycetes > Kitasatosporales > Streptomycetaceae > Streptomyces > Streptomyces sp. NPDC093064. The sequence goes on along the minus strand of NZ_JBIVPK010000001.1, from coordinate 444,073 downwards.
GTGGCCCGGCGCGGGCTGGCGTAGGGCTTTCCCGACGACAGCGCTCCGGCGGGGCCGGTGGGGCCGGGCGCACAGTGCCCCGCGCCCCGCCGTACGGGCGCGCTAGCGGCCCGCCTCCTTCGACATCAGGGCCACCGCCTCCGTCACGTCGTCCGTGACGTGGAACAGGGTGAGGTCGGCCTGGGCCGCCTTGCCCTGGGCGATCAGGGTGTTCTGCAGCCAGTCGACCAGTCCGCCCCAGTACGCGGTGCCGAAGAGGACGATCGGGAAGCGGGTGACCTTCTGGGTCTGCACGAGGGTCAGGGCCTCGAAGAGCTCGTCCAGGGTGCCGAGGCCGCCGGGCAGGACGACGAAGCCCTCCGCGTACTTCACGAACATCATCTTGCGGACGAAGAAGTAGCGGAAGTTGAGGCCGATGTCGACATAGGCGTTCAGGCCCTGCTCGAAGGGCAGTTCGATGCCCAGGCCCACCGAGACGCCGCCGGCCTCCAGCGCGCCCTTGTTCGCCGCCTCCATCGCGCCCGGGCCGCCGCCCGTGATCACCGCGAAGCCCGCCTCGACCAGGCCCCGGCCGAGGCGCACCCCGGCGTCGTACTCCGGCGAGTCCACCGCCGTCCGTGCGGAGCCGAACACGCTGATGGCAGGCGGGAGTTCGGCGAGCGTGCCGAAGCCCTCGATGAACTCCGACTGGATGCGCAGGACGCGCCAGGGGTCCGTGTGGACCCAGTCCGTGGGAGCGCGCTCGTCCAGCAACCGCTGGTCCGTGGTGCTTGCCTGGACCTGGCCACGCCGCCGGAGGACCGGCCCGAGGCGCTGCTCCTCCGGTGGCTGCTTCTTGCCCTCGGGGTTGCCTGTTGGCATGTGCGCTCCCTCCGTGTGCGTGACGTTCCACCTCAGCGTAGATCCACGGGGGTTACGAGAGGGGGACGTCGGTATGTCCGCCGTGAAGCGCCGTGCGGACGCCCGTGGCGGCGGTCGGACACCCGTGACGGCGGTCCGACGTTCGTGACGGCGGTCAGTCCGTCAGCCAGTCCCGCAGCCGCTCCTCGCCCGCGAGGATCTTGGCCGTCTCCACCCGCTCGTCACGCTTGTGCGCCAAGTGGGGGTTGCCGGGGCCGTAGTTGACGGCGGGGATGCCCAGCGCCGAGAAGCGCGAGACGTCCGTCCAGCCGTACTTCGGGCGCGCGGTGCCGCCGACCGCCTCGATGAACGCGGCCGCGGCCGGGTGGTTCAGCCCCGGCAGGGCGCCGCCGCTGTGGTCGTCGATCACGAACTCCTCCACCCCGCAGTCCGCGAACACCTCGCGGACGTGGGCGACGGCCTCCTCCTCGGTGCGGTCCGGGGCGTAGCGGAAGTTGACCGTGACCACGCACTCGTCGGGGATGACGTTGCCCGCCACCCCGCCCAAGACACCGACCGCGTTGAGGCCCTCGCGGTACTCCAGGCCGTCGATGACCGGATAGCGGGGCTGGTACTCGGCGAGCCGCCGCAGGATCGGCGCGGCGGCGTGGATGGCGTTGGAGCCCATCCAGCCGCGCGCCGAGTGGGCCCGCTCGCCCTTGGTCCTCAGCAGCACCCGCAGGGTGCCCTGGCAGCCGCCCTCGACCTCGCCGTCGGAGGGTTCGAGCAGCACGGCGAAGTCGCCGGCCAGCCACTCCGGGTGCGCCTCGGCGACGTGCTTGAGGCCGTTCAGCTCGGCGGCGACCTCCTCGTTGTCGTAGAAGACGAAGGTCAGGTCGCGGTTGGGGGCGGGGACCGTGGCCGCGATGCGCAGCTGGACCGCCACGCCGGACTTCATGTCGCAGGTGCCGCAGCCCCACAGGACGCCGTCCTCGTCGAGCCGCGAGGGGACGTTTCCGGCGATCGGGACCGTGTCGATGTGGCCGGCCAGGATCACCCGCTGCGCGCGCCCGAGGTTCGTGCGGGCCACGACGTTGTTGCCGAAGCGGTCGACCGTCAGGTGCGGCAGGGCACGCAGGGCGCCCTCGATCGCGTCGGCGAGCGGCTTCTCGGTGCCGCTCTCCGAGGGGAAGTCGACGAGTCGCGCGGTCAGGCGCGCGGCGTCCAGCGTGAGGTCAAGCGGGTTATCGGCCATGCGGTCGACCCTAACGCGGCGAACCGCCCGTACGTCCCCGCGCGTTGTCCACACCTGCCTCATGCGCCCCGGCAGCCTCCAGTACCTTGTAGGCGTGCCGCACCCTCCCCCCTCTTCCAAGCGTCGTGGCCGCCTCCTCCGGTTCGGGGCGGCTGTCGTGGTCCTCCTCGGGCTCGCCGGCTACCTCTCGGTGCAGTACCTCACCGGAGGCACCGGAGGCCCGGGCTGCGAGGTCGTCTCCGGCAAGGGCGACGGCGCGTCGTACCGGTTCACGCCGGAGCAGGCGGTGAACGCGGCGACGATCGCGGCCGTAGGCACCGGGCGCGGCATGCCCGAGCGGGCGGTGACCATCGCGCTGGCCACCGCCCTCCAGGAGTCCGCGCTGCGCAACATCGACTACGGCGACCGGGACTCCCTCGGCCTGTTCCAGCAGCGGCCCTCGCAGGGCTGGGGCTCGCCGGAGGAGATCATGGACCCGGCCTACTCGGCGGGGATCTTCTACGAGCACCTGAACAAGGTCCCCGGCTACACGCGGCTGCCGCTGACCGTGGCCGCCCAGCGCGTGCAGCGCAGCGGCTTCCCGCAGGCGTACGCCAAGCACGAGCCGGACGCGACGCTGCTCGCCGCCGCGCTCACCGGGCGCTCCGGGGCCACGCTGGCCTGCCGGGGCCGCCCGGGTCCCACCCGGACCAGCGGCCCGGACGCGGTGCGTGTCGCGCTCGTCCGGGACTTCGGCCGGGACGTCGTGCAGGAGGCGGGCGCGGAGGTCGGCGGCAAACCGTCGCCGACGCCCACCCCTAGCCCGGTGGCGAGCGCGAGCGGGGAGGGGCGGACCGTGACGGTGCCCGTGCCCGACGACACGGCCGACGCCGGGCGCGGCGCGCGGCAGCGCGGCTGGCAGCTGGCGCACTGGGCGGTGGCCAACGCCTCCGCGCTGCACATCGAGCAGGTCGCCTACGGCGGCTGGCAGTGGACGGCCGGGATGACCGACAGCCGGTGGCGGACGGCGCAGACGCGGGGCGCCGCCGGAGCGGAGCGGGCGGCGGGCTCGGTCCTCATCACCACGACCGGGCGTTAGTACGGGTCCTCACCCTGAGGGATCACCCCTGCCAAGGGCACCGAAGCCCTTGGCAGCACAGGGCTGCATGGGGTTTTACGACCTTTGAAGAAGTGCCCTTTGTCCGGTTTTACGCGTACCCGATAATGCGACGCGTTACCAACTCTTTACGTTGGCCCGCCGCAACCTTCGCGGACTTCGAGCGGTAGTCAGAGCGTCCGTTCCCTCCGTCGAAGGAGCACCATGTCCCTCCCCCTGACCCGCCGGATCGCCCGTGCCGCGCTGCTCGTCGCCGCGGGAGCGGCCACCGGGGTCGGTGCGGCCGGAGCCGCGAGCGCTGCCCCCGAGCTGCCGGCCGCCCCGAACCTCGGCGGGCTGACCGCCCTGGACGGGGCGAGCGTCGGCAACACCGTGGACGGTGCCGCGCGGCACGTCACCGGGGTCGCGGGCGGCACCGGCGGCAAGGTCGTGAAGCAGGCGGCGCCGGCGGCGCAAAAGGCGGCCGGCGACGCGGCGGGGTCCGCCGGAGGACTCCTCGGCGGCGCCGCGAACACGGCGGCCAAGGGCGGGCTGCCGACGCAGTCCCTGCCGGTCTCCGGTCTGCCTCTCGGCTGAGCGCCCCTCGAACGACCGACGGGGTCCGGGGTCTCCTCCCCGGACCCCGTCGGCGTGCGGAGCCCGTCCGCGCGTGGGCTACGGCCGTCGCGGACTACCCGGCCAGGCGCTCCACCGCGGCGCGGACCCGCTCGTCCGTCGCCGTCAGCGCGACGCGTACGAAGTCCGCGCCCGCCGGACCGTAGAAGTCGCCGGGAGCGACCAGGATGCCTCGTTCGGCGAGGTGGGCGACCGTGGTCCAGCAGGACTCGTCGCGGGTGGCCCACAGGTAGAGGCTCGCCTCGCTGTGCTCGATGCGGAAACCGTGGGCGAGGAGCGCCCGGCGCAGGTCCGTGCGGCGGTCGGCATAGCGTTCGCGCTGCTCGCGGACGTGGGTGTCGTCGCCGAGGGCGGCCACGACCGCCGCCTGCGTCGGCGCCGCGGTCATCATCCCGCCGTGCTTGCGGATCTCCAGCAGGGGGCCGAGGACGGCCGGGTCGCCGGCCAGGAAGGCGGCGCGGTAGCCGGCCAGGTTCGAGCGCTTGGACAGCGAGTGGACCGCGACGATGCCCTCGTACGAGCCGCCGTTCACGTCCGGGTGCAGGACCGAGACCGGGTCCGCCTCCCAGCCCAGCTCCAGGTAGCACTCGTCGGAGAAGACCAGCACGCCGTGCTCGCGGGCCCAGGCGACGATCCTCTTCAGCTCCTCCTTGGGCAGCACCTGGCCCGTGGGGTTGGAGGGCGAGTTCAGCCACAGCAGCTTCAGGCCCGCCGGGTCCAGCTCCGTGGGTCCCGGTACGCCGGCGCCCGGTGTCGCCGAGTAGACGAGGTGCTCGGCGCCGGCCAGGCGGGCGCCGACCTCGTAGGTCGGGTAGGCCAGGCGCGGGTACGCGACCTTGTCGCCGGGGCCGAGGCCCAGTTGGGTGGGGAGCCAGGCGACCAGTTCCTTGGAGCCGACGATCGGCAGGACGTGCCGGTGGGTGACGTCCCGCGCGCCAAGGCGACGCTCGACCCAGCCGGTGATCGCGTCACGCAGTTCGGGCGTGCCCCACACGGTCGGGTAGCCCGGGGAGTCCGCGGCCGCGATCAGCGCCTTCTGGATCAGGTCGGGGACCGGGTCCACCGGGGTGCCGACCGACAGGTCGACGATGCCGTCCGGATGGGCTGCGGCCGTCTTCTTGTACGGCTCCAGCTTGTCCCAGGGAAAGGCGGGGAGCCGGTCGGAGAGTGCGGACACGGGGATCAGGCTCACTTTCTGGTCCAAAAACGCCTCGGTCCCGTGCGGCGGGCGGAGCGCTGGAGTGCGATCAGGCCGTACGGGACCGAGGCGGCGCGAAGGCGGGCCGCTCTTACTGGTTCTGCGGCGGCAGCGCGGCGATGATGGGGTGGTCGCGCTCGATCAGCCCCAGCTTGCTGGCGCCACCGGGAGAGCCGAGCTCGTCGAAGAACTCGACGTTGGCCTTGTAGTAGTCCTTCCACTCCTCGGGAGTGTCGTCCTCGTAGAAGATAGCCTCGACCGGGCAGACCGGTTCACAGGCACCGCAGTCGACGCATTCGTCCGGGTGGATGTACAAGGACCGCTGGCCCTCGTAGATGCAGTCGACCGGGCACTCCTCGATGCACGCCTTGTCCTTGACGTCGACACAAGGCTGCGCGATGACGTAGGTCACGCTGTCGTTCCTCCTCGATAGGGCGCTGGCGGGCCTCCACAGGCTCCGCCGCCTGGCGCGCGGGAGCGCGGCGTCGTCGATGCCCGCCCCTAGTATCTCCGTTCCGGGGCATGATCCGAACAGGAGGGGTGAACAGACCTGTGGAAATATCGGCGACAGGACGCCTCGAGGTCCGAATCAGCGCTGCTGACGTGGGCAAACGGGTCTCGATACGGCGCTTGAGCGAACCTGGCGCGCCGGGTGAGAAGTTCACCGACACGGTCGGAGTTCTCACATCATGGGACCACGGTGTGCTGCTGATCACACGAAGGAGTGGCGAGACCGTGCGGATCACGGAGTCCTCCCTGGTCGCGGGCAAGGTCGTACCGGCGGCACCGGCCCGGCGACGGGGCCCGGCGGCCACGTACGAGGAGCTCGCGCGCGCGGCGGCGCGGGCCTGGCGGCCGGTGGAGAGCGAGCGGCTGGGCGAGTGGGAACTGCGGGCGGCCGCGGGGTTCACCCGCCGCGCCAACTCGGTGCTGCCGCTCGGCGATCCCGGACTTCCGCTCGACGCGGCCCTGGTCGCCGTACGACGCTGGTACGGCGAGCGCGGCCTGCCCGCGTACATCCAGACCGCCACCGGCGCCGACGGCACGCAGGAACTGCTCTGCGCGGAGCTGGAGCGGCGGGGCTGGGTGCGCGAGGTGACCGCCGAGCTGTGGATCGGGGCGCTCGCGCCGGTCGCCGACCGGGCCGAGGGCTCCGGGGTCGTGCTGTCCCGCACGGCCGACGAGGAGTGGCTTGCGCGGTACCAGCGCAAGGGGGTGAGCGAGGTGGCCCTGAAGGTGCTCGGCAGCGGGCCGTCGGTGTGGTTCGCGACGGTGCCCGGTGAGGGCGGTGTCCCCGCGGCGATCGGACGGTGCGTCGTCGACGGCCGGTGGGCGTCCTTCGCCGCCGTCGAGGTGGATCCGGCGCTGCGGCGACGCGGGCTCGCCACCACCGTGCTCGCCGCGCTCGCCGGCAAGGCCCTCGACGAGGGCGCGTCGGCGGCCTGGCTCCAGGTCGAGAGCGACAACACCGCGGCGCGGGCGCTGTACGCCGGCATGGGCTTCGGCGCGCACCACGCGTACCACCACTACCGCGCCCCGGAGTCCGGCGACAGCGGCCACCCGCGGCCGTCGGGGGCGGAGTCCGCGACGGGGTCTCCGTCGGGGCCCCCGCAAAACTCCGGCGCTCGTCCGTCGTAGGGATCGTCGTGGAAGGGCACGAGCCTGCTATGCGTCCCCTGCATCCGCCGTCCCCGGAACGGTCCGCCGCGGTGCGCCGGTGGTTCGGCGAGGAGGTACGGTCCGAGCGGCCGGACCTCGCGATGCTGTGCCTGCTGGTGGGCGCGGCGGCCGACGGGACGCTGGACGAGGCCGGCATGGACGCGGCGCAGCTGGAGCTGGACCGGCTCGCGGGACAGCTGCCGTACTGGCCGGGCGGGCCGCGGGACTGGGCGCAGGCCCTGTGCGGACTGCTCGGCGAGCGGTACGGCTTCCACGGCTCGGCGGCGGACTACCAGCGGCTGGAGTCGTCCCTGCTGCACGAGGTGCTGGTGCGGCGGCGCGGGCTGCCCATCCTGCTGTCGGTGGTGTGGATGGAGGTCGCGCGGCGGGCCGGGGCGCCGGTGTACGGGGTCGCGCTGCCGGGGCACTTCGTCGTGGGGTTCGGGGCGGCCGGGGAACAGGTGCTCGCGGACCCGTTCGACGGGGGCCGGGTGCTCACGGGGGCGGACGCCGAACTGCTGGTGGTCGGGGCGACGGGCGCGCCGCTGCACCCGTCGATGCTGGTGCCCGCCTCCCCGCTGGAGGTCGTGTCCCGGATCCTGAACAACATCCGGGCCTGGGCGGCCATACGGCCCGAGCGGTCGGACGTGTCGCTGTGGGCGGTGGAGCTGTCGCTGCTGCTGCCGTCGCATCCGGCGCGGCTGCGTTACGAGCGGGCGCAGTTGCTGGTGCAGCGCGGAGACTTCGTGGGCGGGGCCCGGGAGCTGGAGGCGTATGCCGATGTGCTGGGCGCGGTGGACGAGCCCGCGGCCGAGCAGGTGCGGGAGCAGGCGCGGGCCGCGCGGGCCCTGCTGAACTGAGGCCGGGCCGAAGCCGCGGCCGCCCGGCGTGCCCGGCGAGCGCCGCTACAGCCAGCCCTTCTCCCGTGCGATGCGCACCGCCTCCGTCCTGTTGCGCACCGCGAGTTTCTGGATCGCGGTCGACAGGTAGTTGCGGACCGTGCCCTGGGACAGGTGGAGGGCGGCGGCGAGCTCGGCGTTGGTGGAGCCGTCGGCCGCGGCGCGCAGGACCTCGCGCTCCCGGTCGGTCAGCGGGTTGGCGCCCTCGGCCAGCGCCGCCGCGGCCAGCGTGGGGTCGATGACCCGCTCGCCGGCGAGCACCTTCCGTACCGCCGCGGCGAGTTGCGCGGCCGGGGCGTCCTTGACCAGGAACGCGTCCGCGCCCGCTTCCATGGCGCTGCGCAGATAGCCGGGGCGGCCGAAGGTGGTGAGCACGACCAGTTTCACCGCGGGCAGTTCCTTGTGGAGCCGGGCGGCCGCCTCGATGCCGGTGCAGCCGGGCATCTCGATGTCGAGCAGGGCCACGTCGACCCCGTGGGCGTGCGCCGCCGCCACGACCTCGTCCCCGCGCGCCACCTGGGCGACGACCTCGATGTCCTCCTCGAGGCCGAGCAGGGCGGCCAGTGCCTCGCGGACCATCGACTGGTCCTCGGCCAGGAGGACCTTGATCGTTCGGCTCATGCCGGGGATCCTACGTCCGCGGGGGAGGCGAGAGGCACCCGGGCGACGAGCCGGAAGCCGCGCTTGGCGCGCCCCGCCTCCAGTTGCCCGCCCGCCTTCTCCAGGCGCTCGGCCAGGCCCGTCAGACCGTTGCCGGGGCCCTTGCCCACGCCGGCGGAGCCGCCCGAGCCGTTGTCCTCGACGCACAGTTCGAGGAACGGCCCGTCCAGGGTCTGGCGGCGCACCAGGTCGACTGTGCACCGGGTCGCGCCGCTGTGCCGTACGACGTTGGTGATCGCCTCGCGCAGCGCCCAGGCGAGCGCGGACTCGCTTTCCTCGGGGACGCCGTGCAGGTCGGGCTCGGCGGGCACGTCGGCGGTGACGTCGGCGGCGGTCAGCGCCACCTGGGCGCCCGCCAGTTCGGCGTGCAGGCGGGGGCGGCGGTAGCCGGTGACGGCCTCGCGGACGTCGACCAGGGCCTGGCGGCTGACCTGTTCGATGTCGGCGACCTGCTGGGCCGCCTTGTCCGGGTGGTCCGGCAGCATCCGGCCGGCCAGCTCGCTCTTCAGCGTGATCAGCGAGAGCGAGTGGCCGAGCAGGTCGTGCAGGTCGCGGGCGAGCCGCAGCCGCTCCTCGTTGGCGGCGAGCTGGGCGACGGTGGCCCGGGCCTTGCGCAGGTCGATCGTGGTGCGCACGAGTTGCCGTACGCCGGTCATCGCGAAGCCGACGAGCATCACCAGCAGGAACAGGGTCCACTCGCCCTCGGTGCCCGTGTGCCGGGCGACGAGCAGCATCACGGCCGTGGTCAGCGGGATCGTCCAGTAGGCGATCCGCAGCGGGTTCGTCGCGCCGCAGGCCACGGAGACGTACACGAACAGGCCGATCCACGGCGAGCCGAGGGTCAGGCACAGCACGACGGCGAGCACGCCGAGCAAGGCGACGAGCCAGCCGACGACCGCCCCGGAGAACGGCCGGCCCATGTTCCGGTAGACCAGCGTCAGATAGGTCCCGGTGAAGGCCGCGAGGCCCGCCCAGCCGGCCGCGGCGGCGGCGGCCGTGTGGGCGCCCGAGAGCAGGTCGTGCACCGGCGAGCTGAGGAAGATCAGCCAGGGCAGGATCCACACCAGTTTGCGCAGCGCCTCGCCCCCGTTCCGGGGCGGTTCCCCCATGCGCATCAGCCGGTCCGCCCGGGCTTCGCCGGGCCGCGGGTCTTCCGTCACGACGCTCACGCCTTCAGCGTGTCCTTCCGGTACAGCCAGGCCGCGCCGCCCGCGAACAGGGCGAAGAAGACGACGAGGATGGCGAGGTCCTTCGCGTGCGGGGCCTGGCTCTCCTCGATCGCCCGCCCCAGTGCAGCGTACGCGTGCGTGGGCAGCCACTCGGCGATGTTCTGCAGCCACCGCGGGAAGGTGGTCGACGGCATCCACAGACCGCCGAGCATGGACAGGCCGAAGTAGATGATCATCGTGATCGGGCGGACCGCGTCCCCGGTGGCGAGGTAGCCGATGGCGACGCCGAGCGCGGCGAAGACCAGGCTGCCGGCCCAGATCGCGCCGGTGAGGGCGAGCCACTGCCAGGCCTCCAGGCGGACCTGCTTGACGGCGGCGGCGACCACGAAGACGACGACGATGGACGGCAGGCTGACCACGGCGGCGCCGGCGGTCTTGGCGAGGACGTAGCCGCGCCCGGGCAGGGGGGTGAGCCGCAGCTGCCGTACCCAGCCGCTCTCGCGCTCCTTGGCGATGCGCTCACTGTTGCCCATGAGCACGGCGGTGAGCGCGCCGAAGGAGGCCATGGAGACCATCATGTACGTCGGGACGGTCAGACCGGTGCCGTCGACCTTGGTGACGCCGTCCGCCTTGCCCGCGATGATCAGAAACAGGATCGAGGGGTAGAGCACCGAGAAGAACAGGAACTTGCGGTTGCGCAGGGCGCGGGCGAGTTCCAGCCTGATCAGACTGTTCACGACTGCTTGGCCTCCTCGGCCTCGGTGATGGCGACGAAGGCCTGCTCGAGCCCGAGCCCGGCGACTTCGAGGTTGCGGGGGTAGACGCCGAGCCCGTACAGGGCGTGCACGGTCGCGTCGGCGTCGGCGGACTGGATGCGGACGGTCTGGCCGCTCACGGTCATCGAGGTCAGGAAGGGCAGATCGCGCAGGGCGGCCTCGTCGATGGGGCCCTGAAGGTCGAAGGAGACCCGTCGCGCCCCCGCCTTCGCCTTGATCTCGGCGGCGGTGCCGTCGGCCAGCAGCCGTCCCCGGTGCAGCACCAGCACCCGGTCGGCGATGGCGTCGGCCTCCTCCAGGTAGTGCGTGGCGAACAGGACCGCACGGCCCTGGTCGGCCTGTTCGCGCATGGTGGCCCAGAAGGCCTGGCGGGCGGAGACGTCCATGCCGGTGGTCGGCTCGTCCAGGACGATCAGGTCGCTGTCGCCGGCGGTGGCCAGAGCGAAGCGGACGCGCTGGGCCTGGCCGCCGGAGAGCTTGTTCACCTTGCGGTCGGCGATCTGGGAGATACCGGCCCGGGCCAGCACGTCGGCGGTCTTGTACCGCTTGGGGTGCAGGTCGCAGGCGAGCCGCACCAGCTCGGCGACGGTGACGTCCTCCATCAGTCCGCCGCTCTGCAGCATGGCGCCCACGCGCCCGGCGACGATCGCCTCGCGCGGGCTGGTGCCGAAGACGCTGACGGTGCCGCTGTCGGGCTGCCGGAGGCCGAGCAGCAGGTCGAGGGTGGTCGACTTGCCGGCGCCGTTCGGGCCGAGCAGGGCCACGGTCTCGCCCGGACGCAGGGCGAGGGTCAGCCCGTCCACGGCCCGTACGTCCCCGTAGCTCTTGGTCACCTGGTCGAACCCCACCACCGTGGTGGTGGCGGCTCGCTCCGCTGTTGTCGTCATGGCCGCCATGCTGGCCGACGGGCGGGGGTGCCGGGCAGTGTCGCGGGTCCTGACTGCCGGATGACAGATGTCATGGTCGCGAGGCGAGGGGACAGGACAGCCGAGAGGGCACCCGGTGTCCGTACGGACCGGGTGCCCTCTGCCGCCGCTGTGAGGCTTCTAGTGCTGTCGCCGCACTAGCTGGGGTTGGTGTCGATGACTCCGACCCGCTCCGCCGCCGTCTTGCCGCGCAGCGCCTTGCGCAGCGCGGAGGCCACGTCCTGGGGGGTGACGGCCGTCTTCTGCCCGGTGGCCCGGGTGATCAGCACACCGTCGAAGGTGCCGCCGTACGCCTTCTTGAGCGCCTCGAGGTCGTACGTCTCCGAGAGCTTGCCGTCGACGGCCTTGACACCGAGGATCTTCGGCAGGGACAGGGAGCCGAACGGGATCTTGTGCAACGGATCGGTCTGAACGGTGACGATCTTGGACATCGCGGGCTCCGCGAACTCCTTCATCATCCGGTCGACCTCGGCGTTCGAGACCGTCGGCTGCCGGGTGACCGTGGGCAGCTGGACCGCCGTGGCCGCGCCCTTCTCCACCTGGGCGCGGTACGCCCGCTGGACCAGCCGGGTCGAGCCGCCGACGTCGATGCCCTTGCCCGGCTTGCCGTAGACGGCGACGGCCTTGCCGGACTGGAACTTGATCCCGCCCTCGGTCATCGACCCGTCGCCGCCCGAGACACTCTGCAGAGCGACCTGGAGCTTCTCCTCGTCGACCGGCATCTGCGGCTCGATCACCCGGTGGTTGCCGAACAGCGAGCCGATCACCGACACGGGGTTGTAGTCGCTCGTCGCGGCCGAGCTGGCCGTGGCCTGGGTGTCGAACTGGAGCCCGGCCTGGTCCGGCTTGAGGGTGACGGTCCCGCCCTCGACCGACAGCTTCAGCGGCTGGTTCACCCGGCTGCCGAAGGCGTCGTCGAGCTTCTTGACCGCGTCGTCGCGGGTGCCGCCGCCGATGTCGACGCCGAGCACGGTGGTGCCCTTGGGCACGTCGGAGTGGTTCATCAGCAGCCCGGCGCCGTAGGCGACACCGGCGACGACGATCACGGCGCCGCAGAGCAGGACGAGCTTGTTGCGGCCCTTCTTCTTGGCCTTGGGCGCGGCGGGGGCCGCGGCGGCGCTCTGCGGGGCCGGCTCGGGCAGCCGCGGCGGCGTGTGCGCCGCCGGCCCGTTCCCGTCGGCGCCGGGCCTGAACGGCGAGTTGGCGCCGGGCTGGATGACGGGCATGCCGCTGGTGACGGTGTGCCCGGAGACGTTCTCCGGCCGGGCGCCGTAACCGGGGGTGCCCGGCTCAGGAACGTGCTGCTGCGGGGTGAGGACCGCGGTGTCGTCGCTCAGACCGCCGCCGGGGCGTGCCGTGTGCGCGCCGGGGGCACCACCCGGGTGTCCCGCGCCCGCGGCGGGTCCCGCGGGCGCGCCGACCCCGGGCGGCCGCAGCGGTCCGTCGCCGGTGACGGGGCCGCCCGTCGGGCCCGTGGGGCCCTGCGGACCGCCCGGCACGCCGGGGGCGCCCGGACCGCCCAGGCCGCCGGTGCCGCTCGGGCCGCCCTGGCCGTCGCGTCCGCCGTGCCCGTTGTCGGAGAAGTACGGAAGGTCGTCGCGGCGCGGCTCGTCGCCGGGGCGGGGGCCGCCGGAGAGCGGGCCCGCGGCCAGCGCCTCGGTGACGTCGAAGGACCCGGTGCCGCCGCCGTGACCGGGGGCGACGGGGCCACCGGTGACCCCGGGCAGCCCGGCGCCGTTGGTGGAGCCGGGGCGGGAGCCGTTGGGCACCCCGGGCACGTTCATGGCGCCGACCACGCCACCGGGGCGGGCCCCGCCGGAAGAGCTCGGGACGGAGGAGCCGGCGCCCGAGGGCCCGGGGACGGAGGTTCCCGGACCGGAAGCGCCGGGGCCGGAACCGTTCGCCGCGGGCGCGCCCGAACCACCCGGCATTCCCGCGCCGTTGGTGGAGCCGCCGCCCTGACCGCCTTTGTTCGCCTGGGGCTTGCGGGGCGCGAACCAGTCGCTGGTCGCCTTCTCCGCGGCCGGTGCCGCGGGTTCGGCGGGCGGCTCCTCGGCGGCCTCGGGCGCCGGGGCGGCCGGCTGCGGAGCCTCGCCGCCGGCGTCCTGGGCGCTGTTCTCGGATCCCTCCGAGGAGACGGGCGTACGCACGACGACCGGCGGGATCGGCCGGGATCCGGGGATGTTGATCCGGATCCGGGTCGTCAGCGTGGTCTCGGTCTTGCGTTCCTCGGGCTGCGTGGCCGAACGGCCCTCGTCCGCACGGTCGTCGGACACCGCCGGGATTCCGTACGGCGGGGTCCCCGAGGGGTAGGCGGCTCCGCCGTGCCCGTTGGGCCCGGACGACGGAGTGTCAGTTTCACGACTCAAGGCAGGTTCTCCCGGTTGGCTCCGCCGCCCGTTACGACCTCAGTGCGGGCGGCTCGGCGGCGCGCGCACCACCATACTGGCCGCTTCCGGCCCTTATCCCGGGACCGTTGGGTAAACCCCCACCGGACCCGCACCGGCACCATGGGAAGAAGTGGTACGTCACTTCCCAAGTCGGGCGTCGCCGTCGCGCCGTTGCCGGCCCGGCGCCAGGGTGGCGCAGATCACAGCAACGGCCATGCCGCCGAGCAGGAAGAGATAGGAGCCGCTCTCGGCCGCGAAGAAGAAGTCCCCTTCGGGGCGGCTGGTGGTGAGCATGAAGACGGTGACGATCCAGCCGCCCGCGCCCGCCACGGCCCCGCCCCGGCTGCGCGCGGCCCGCGCCCCGCCCAGGAACAGCCCGGCGGCGCCCGCGAGCGCGAGCAGCAGCCCACCGGGGAACCAGGCGGCCTGCACCAGGGCGCCCGCGACCGCGACCACCGCGCCGAGCAGGAAGAGCCCGAGATACGCGGCGGCCCGCCCGGCGGAGGGCGGCTTGAGGGGCTGCGCGAGCATGGGACCCCCTCCCCCTGTACTCATGACGCCTCCTTCTCGGCCCCGGCGGACAGATCGACCCCGGCGAACAGGTCGGTCTCCCGCTCCCCCTCCCCGGCACCGGGTTCCCCGCGCACCAGCTCGTAGAACTCGGTGGTGAAGACCGGCTGGGCGAGCTGGTTGGAGAGGGCGAAGTACGGCTCGGCCATCTCGATCTGGGTGGTGTGCGCGGCCATCGCCGCGGTCTTGGCGGCGGCGTACGCACTGCCGTCGACCGCCGCGGTGACGCGCTCGTCGCCGACGACTCCGGGAACGTCGCCGATCGCCGCCGGCTCGTCGAACGGCAGCCCGGGCAGGTCGTCCTTCAGCCGTGCGAAGGCGGCCTCGGCGACCGGACGCGGGACGCGGTTCCAGTACACCTTGGCGATCCGCCAGGGCCGGCCGAGGTCGGGGCGTACGGCAGGGTCGGCGGCCAGGTCCGCGGCGCGCATCGCGATCCGGTGGGCCTGGATGTGGTCGGGGTGGCCGTAGCCGCCGTTGTCGTCGTAGGTGACGAGGATCTGCGGGCGCACCTCACGGATCACGGCGACGAGGTGCTCGGCGGCGGTGTCGAGGCCGGCCTGCCACAGGCAGTCCGGGTCGTCGTTGTCGGCGAGCCCCATCATCCCGGAGTCCCGGTACCGCCCGGCCCCGCCGAGCAGCCGGAAGTCCTCGACTCCGAGCTCCCGCATGGCCGCGGCCAGCTCCTGCCTCCGGTACGCGCCGAGCCCGGCCGACCCCTCCAGATGCCGCAGTTCCTCCGGGATGACCTCGCCCAGCTCCCCGAGCGTGCAGGTCACCAGCGTCACCAGGGCACCCTCGGCCGCGTACCGCGCCATGGTCGCGCCGTTGTTGATCGACTCGTCGTCGGGATGCGCGTGCACCAGCATCAGCCGCCGAGCGGCCCGTTCCGTCATGGGACCAACCCTACGAGGGGCCGGGCCCCGCCCCCGGCGCGGGCCACCGGAGTCGCAGTCGAACCTGTCATATACATGTCGTAAATTAGTGGCATGTCGTCGCAGCCGCAGTACAGCGCTCCGGTCCCGCCCGCCTCACCGGCACCCGCGCCTTCCCGGCGCCCCGGCGTCGTCCCGGTCGTCGCGCTGGTGGCGGGCCTCCTGGTCGGCGGGGGCGCCGTGGGCGCGGCATGGGCTCTGAGCGACGACGGCCGGTCCACCGCGAACGCCCCGGCGGACGACGCACGCGACGCGTGCCGCGCCCTCAGCGGGTTCGACGAGTCGAAGTACGGCGCGAAGGGACCGGAGGGCGACATCGCGTTGAACCGGTTCGCCGCGGCCGGTGTGCTCTCGGCGTCGGCGGCCGCGGGCGACAAGCGGTACGAACCGCTCGCCGAAAGCGTCCGGCGAGCGCAGGCGCTCCATGCGCAGACCTTCGACTTCGGCAAGGAAGTGAAGAAGGAACTGGCGACGGCACGCGACGCCTGCGGCGACCTCTGACCCGGAACCCCGCGCGGAACCTGATCCTGAACCCGGTTCCGACCCGGAACCGGCCCCGGCGGGGCCGGGCGAGCGGGGCGCCGGACAGCCTCAGAACTTGAAGTTGCCGATCATCCCCGCGATGTTCGTGGTGAGTTCGCTGATCGTGGGGGCGACCGTGGAGGACGCCAGATAGAAGCCCAGGAGCATGCACACGACCGCATGACCGGCCTTGAGGCCTGACTTCTTGATCAGCAAGAAGACGATGATCGCCAGCAGCACCACCGCCGAAATCGAGAGTGCCACGGCGGTTCACCTCCAAAGATCCCAGGACGCGGGGGGTGTCGGGGGTATCGGTGGTCGTCGGACTATGAGGGGCAGATAGATCCACACAGCGGGCAGCAGGTTCATACCCACTATGCGCTAACGATCATAACTATCCGCACGCGCGCATCGGTCGGCGCACGGCCGCACAAGGGGGCGCATGGCCAATATGGTCATGACATGACGACCGAGCCTGTCTCCTTCCCCCGACGGCACGCGCGCACCCAGCGGTTCACGCTCGGCGCGCCGCGCGCGTTCACCGTGGCTCCCGACGCCTCCCGCGTCGTGTTCCTGCGCTCCGGATCCGGCACCGACCGGGCCAACTCCCTTTGGGTGCTCGACCTTGACGACGGCGCGGAGCGCATGGCAGCCGACCCGAGCGCCCTCCTGGGCGGTGCCACCGAGCACCTCTCGGCCGAGGAACGGGCCCGCCGCGAACGCAGTCGCGAGGGTGGCGCGGGCATCGTCGGCTACGCCACCGACACCGCCGCGGAGTTGGCGTCTTTTGCCTTGTCAGGACGGCTTTTCACGGCCGAGTTGAGGGCGGGTACGGCACGCGAACTGCCCGCCCCCGGGCCGGTGATCGACCCGCGTCCGTCCCCCGACGGACGGCACGTCGCCTACGTCACCGCCGGGGCCCTGCGAGTGGTGGGCGCCGAGGGCGACGGCGACCGGGCGCTCGCCGAACCGGAGTCCGAGGGCGTCGCCTACGGCCTCGCGGAGTTCATCGCGGCCGAGGAGATGCACCGTTCCCGCGGCTTCTGGTGGGCACCGGAGTCGGACCGGCTGCTCGTGGCGCGCGTGGACGACACGCCGGTGCGACGGTGGTGGATCTCCGATCCGGCCCATCCCGGACGGGAGCCGAGCCGCGTCCCCTACCCGGCCGCCGGCACCCCCAACGCGGACGTACAGTTGTTCGTGTTCGGCCTGGACGGGACCCGCACGGAGGTCCTCTGGGACCGGTCCCGCTACCCGTATCTGGCTCATGTGCACTGGTCAGCGGCAGGGGCGCCACTGCTCCTCGTGCAGGCGCGCGACCAGCGCAGCCAGCTGTACCTGGCGGTGGATCCGGAGTCCGGCGCGACCCGTATGGTGCACGCCGACGAAGATCCAGATTGGCTTGATCTTTTCCCCGGGGTGCCGTGCTGGTCCCCCTCCGGGCAGCTCGTGCGGGTCGCCGAAGAGGGCGGTGCACGGGTGCTGGCGGTCGGTGAACGGCCGCTCACAGGAGCGCAGTTGCACGTGCAGGCCGTGCTGGACGTGTCGGACGACGACGTGCTGGTCTCCGCCTCGGCCGGCGAGGAGTCCGCCGAGCCGGAGACCGGTGAGGTGCACGTCTACCGCGTCAACGAACTGGGCGTGGAGCGCGTGAGCCAGGAGCCCGGTGTACACACCGCGGTGCGCGCCGGGGGCGTGGCCGTCCTCGTCTCCGCCACGCTCGACCGGCCGGGCGCCCGGGTGCGGGTGGTGCGCGAGGGCCGGACGGTGGCCACCATCCGCTCCCACGCCGAAGATCCCGGTTTGTCCCCGCGCGTGACCCTCACCCAGGGGGGCGCACGCCGAATCCCGTGCGCCGTGCTTATGCCTACGGACTACCCCCGTGACACTGCCGCCTCCGCCCCCCTGCCCGTCCTCCTCGACCCCTACGGCGGCCCGCACGGCTCCCGCGTGGTGGCCGCGCACAACGCGCACCTCACCTCCCAGTGGTTCGCCGACCAGGGCTTCGCGGTGGTCGTCGCAGACGGCCGCGGCACCCCGGGCCGCTCCCCCGCCTGGGAGAAGGCCGTCCACCACGACTTCACGGTCACCCTCGACGACCAGATCGAGGCCTTGCAGGACCTTGCCAAGACGTATCCGCTCGACCTCGGCCGGGTGGCGATCCGCGGCTGGTCCTACGGCGGCTACCTGGCCGCGCTGGCCGTGCTGCGCCGCCCGGACGTCTTCCACGCGGGCATCGCGGGCGCCCCGGTCACCGACTGGCGCCTGTACGACACCCACTACACCGAGCGGTATCTGGGCGACCCGGAGCAGGCGCCGGGGGTGTACGCCCACAGCTCCCTGGTCACCGACGACGGGCTGTCCTCGCCCGCCGAGCCGCACCGGCCGCTGATGATCGTGCACGGTCTGGCCGACGACAACGTGGTGGTCGCCCACGCCCTGCGGCTGTCCTCCGCCCTGCTCGCCGCCGGCCGCCCGCACGAGGTACTGCCGCTGTCCGGGGTCACCCACATGACGCCGCAGGAGCAGGTCGCCGAGAACCTGCTCCTGCTCCAGGTGGACTTCCTCAAGCGTTCGCTCGGGCTCGGCTGAGCGCCGTCAGGACACCGCACACGGGTATGGGGCCGGGGGCACGCGACACGGCGCCCCGGCCCCGTCCCGGGACGTGAGGGCGTCCGCGCGCCGACGCGGTCACGGCGCCCTGGTGCCGCTGCCCTGTCCCCCGGTGTCCCGTTCCTCCGGCGGCACCACTTGGAGCTCCGCCGCGTAGTGGCATGCCGAGGGGTGCACCGCGGGCCCGGTGTCGTGCCGGAAGTCCGCGGGCACCGCCAGCTCCGGCACCTCCAGCGTGCAGCGCTCCCGTGCCTTCCAGCAGCGGGTGCGGAAGCGGCAGCCGGAGGGGATGTTCGTCGGGGACGGCACGTCTCCCGAGAGGATGATCCGCTCCCGGCGTTCCCGTGCCCCCGGGTCCGGCACGGGCACGGCGGACAGCAGCGCCTGGGTGTAGGGGTGCGTCGGATGGTCGTAGATCTGCTCGTCGGTGCCGATCTCGACGATCCGCCCGAGGTACATGACCCCTACCCGGTCGGAGATGTGCCGCACGATCGACAGGTCGTGCGCGATGAAGACGTAGGACAGGTCGAACTCGTCCTGAAGCCGCTCCATCAGGTTGATCACCTGGGCCTGCACCGAGACGTCGAGCGCGGAGACCGGCTCGTCGGCGACGATGATCTCGGGACGCAGGGCCAACCCCCGTGCGATGCCGATACGTTGGCGCTGGCCGCCGGAGAACTGGTGCGGATAGCGGTTGACGTACTCCGGGTCGAGGCCGACCACGTCCAGCAGTTCCATCACCCTGCGGCGCCGGTCGCCCTTGGGAGCCGCCTCGGGGTGGATCTCGTACGGCTCGCCGATGATGTCGCCCACCGTCATACGGGGGTTGAGCGAGGTGTACGGGTCCTGGAACACCATCTGGATGTTCCGGCGCACCGCCTTCAGCGCTCGGCCGGACAGCCGGGTGATGTCCTCGCCCCGGTAGCGGATCTCGCCCGCTGTGGGCCGCTCCAGGTTGCACAGCATCTTCGCGACCGTGGACTTGCCGCAGCCGGACTCGCCCACGATGCCGAGCGTTTCGCCCCGGGCCAGGGTGAAGTCGACGCCGTCGACCGCCTTGACCGCCCCGATCTGCTTCCTGAACAGGACGCCCCGGGTGAGCGGGTAGTGCTTGACGAGCCCGCGGACCTCCAGGATCGGCTCGGCCGTCCGCTCAGCCGTCTGCTCTGCCATCCAGGCACTCCCTCCAGAAGTGGCAGGCGCTCGCACGGCTTTCGGAGACCTCGTACAGCGGCGGTACGTCCGTGCGGCACACGTCCCTGGCCATGGGGCAGCGCGGGTGGAAGGCGCAACCGGGCGGGATCGCCTGGAGGTTGGGCGGCAGGCCCTTGATGGCGTAGAGCTCCCGGCCCTTGTGGCCCAGGCGCGGGATCGAGTCCAGCAGGCCCCTGGTGTACGGGTGGGCGGGCGCCTTGTAGATGTCGTGCACCGGCGCGGACTCCACGATCCGGCCCGCGTACATCACCGCGATCCGGTCGGCGACGTCGGCGACCACGCCCAGGTCGTGGGTGATCAGGACGAGCCCCATGCGGTACTCGCGCCGGAGTTCGGCGAGCAGGTCCATCACCTGGGCCTGGACGGTGACGTCGAGGGCGGTGGTCGGCTCGTCGGCGATGATGAGCGCCGGTTCCAGGGCCAGCGCCATGGCGATCATGATGCGCTGGCGCATGCCGCCGGAGAACTGGTGCGGATAGTCGCGGACGCGCTGCCCGGCGGCCGGGATGCGCACCCGGTCCATCAGCTCCACGGCCCTGGCGCGCGCGTCCTTGCGGGACAGGCCCCGGTGCACGATGAACATCTCGCCGAGCTGGTCGCCGACGGTCAGCACCGGGTTCAGCGCGGACAGCGCGTCCTGGAAGATCATCGCCATCTCGGCGCCCCGGATCCGCCGCCGTTCGTCCTCCTTCAGTTCCAGCAGGTCCCTGCCGCGGAAGAGGATCCGCCCGCCGCTGATCCGGCCGGGCGGCACGTCGAGGATGCCCATGATCGCCTGCGCGGTCACGGACTTGCCGGAGCCGGACTCCCCGAGCACGGCGAGCGTCTCCCCGGAGTCCACCTCGTAGCCGACTCCGTTGACGGCGTGGACGACCCCGTCCCGGGTGCGGAACTCCACGTGCAGATCACAAACTTCGAGCAGCAAGGCGCCGTCACCTCAGCTTCGGGTCGAGGGCGTCGCGCACCGCGTCGCCGAGCATGATGAAGGCCAGGACGGTGATCGCCAGCGCCCCGGCGGGCCACAGCAGCGCGTGCGGGGCGTTGCGGACATAGGGCGAGGCGGCGGAGATGTCGATGCCCCAGGAGACGCTGGGCGGCTTCAGCCCGACGCCGAGATAGGACAGGGTGGCCTCCAGCGCGATGTACGTGCCGAGCGCGATGGTGGCGACGACGATCACCGGGGCGACGGCGTTGGGCGCGATGTGCCGCAGCAGGATGCGGGAGTTGGAGGCGCCCAGGGCGCGGGCGGCCTGGACGTAGTCGAGTTGTTTGGTGGTGATGACCGCGCCGCGCGCGATCCGGGAGATCTGCGGCCAGCCGAGCAGCACGATGAACCCGACGACGGGCCAGACGGTGCTGCTCGGGACGACGGACAGCAGGACGAGACCGCCGAGGACGACGGGGATGGCGAAGAAGATGTCGGTGGCCCGGGACAGCACGGCATCCCCGGCGCCGCCGAAGAATCCGGCGATCCCGCCCAGCACCGAGCCGAAGAGCGCCACCCCGAGCGTGGCGCACATGCCGACCGTGACGGACGCGCGGGCGCCGTAGACGGTGCGCGTGTAGACGTCGCAGCCCTGGCCGTCGAAGCCGAAGGGGTGGCCGGGCGCGGGACCGTCCTGGGCCCTGGCCAGGTCGCAGGTGAGCGGGTTGCCCGAGGCGATCAGGGACGGCCGGATCGCGATGACGACCAGGAAGCAGATCACCAGCGCGGAGAGGATGAAGACGGGGTTGCGGCGCAGGTCGCGCCAGGCGTCGGACCACAGGGAGCGGGGCTTGCCCTCCGGCCCGCCCGGCGCCCGCTCCAGTGTCGTCGCCTCGCTCGCCGCCAGGTCCATCGCGCCGCCCATGCCGGTCCCGGCGATGGCGCGCTCGGGCTCCTGCGACTGCTCAGGCATAGCGGATCCTCGGGTCGAGTACGGCGTACAGCAGGTCCACGAGCAGGTTGGCGACCAGGAAGACCAGGACGAGGACCGTCACGAACCCGACGACGGTCTGCGTGTTCTGCCGCAGGATGCCCTGGTAGAGCTGGTAGCCGACGCCGTGGATGTTGAAGATGCGCTCGGTGACGATGGCACCGCCCATCAGCGCGCCGATGTCGGTGCCGATGAAGGTGACCACAGGGATCAGGGAGTTGCGCAGCAGATGCCGGACGACGATCCGGCGCCGGGGCAGCCCCTTGGCGACGGCCGTGCGCACATAGTCCGAGCGCCGGTTCTCGGCGATGGAGGTACGGGTCAGCCGGGTCACGTAGGCGAGGGAGACGGAGGCGAGGACCAGGCCGGGCACGATCAGCTCGCCGAAGGCCGCCGCCGGGGACACCGAGGGTCTGATCCAGCCCCACTGGACGCCGAACAGGAGTTGCAACAGCAGACCGGTGACGAAGGTGGGGACGGAGATGACGACGAGGGTGAGGACCAGGACCGAGGTGTCGACGGGCCGGCCGCGGCGCAGCCCGGTCAGCACGCCCAGGGTGATGCCGACGACGATCTCGAAGAGGATCGCGACGACGGTCAGCCGGATGGTGACGGGGAACGCCGACGCCATCAGCTGTGTGACGGGCTGTCCGTTGAACGCGGTGCCGAAGTCGCCGGTGAAGACGTTGCCCATGTAGGTCGCGTACTGCTGCCACAGCGGCTTGTCGAGGCCGAACTCCCGTCTGAGCTGGGCAGCCGTCGCGGTGTCGCAGGCGCGCTCGCCGCACAGTCCGGCGATGGGATCGCCCATCACGTTCACCATCAGGAAGATCAGCAGGGTGGCCCCGAAGAACACCGGGATCATCTGGAGCAGCCGCCTGGCGACATAGCGTCCCATGCCGGATCAGCCGACCCTGATCTCGTCGTAGACGGGGACGCTGAACGGATTGAGCGCCACGTCGTGCAGCCGGTCGGAGTAGCCGGCGCTGCCGTTCTGGTACCACAGCGGGATGGCGGCCATGTTGTCCCGTACGACGCCCTCGGCCTGCTGGAAGAGCCCGATCGCCCGGGGCCTGTCGGACTCGGCGTTGGCCCGGTCGACGAGGTGGTCGAACTGCTTGTCGGACCACTTGCCGTCGTTGGAGGAGGCGTCCGTGTAGTACAGCGGCTGGAGGAAGTTCTGGATCAGTGGGTAGTCCATCTGCCAGCCGGCCCGGAAGGGTCCGGTCATCCGGTGCCGGCCGATCTGGTTGCGGAAGTCGGCGAAGGTGCCGACCGGGTTGCCGACGCACGCCCTGTCGTTGCCGAGCGCGTTGTTGATGGAGTTGCACACGGCGTCCACCCACTGCTTGTGCGAGCCCGTGTCCGCGTTGTACGTGATCCTCACCTGGCCGCCGGGGAGTCCGCCGCCCTCCTGGACCAGCTTCAGGGCCGCGGCGGGATCGTAGTCGCAGGCATGGCCGCACAGGCCCGGCTTGTAGCCACCGGCCGTGCCGAGGACCGGGGAGGTCCAGTCGGTGGCCGGGGTGCGGGTGTTGCGGAAGATGGTCTCGGTGATCTGCTTGCGGTTGATGGCCATGGACATGCCGGTGCGGACCTTGCGTGCCCCGCTGGTGTTCCACTTCGGGTCGTAGAACGGGAAGGCGAGGGTCTGCAGGATGCCGGCCGGGCTGTTGATGTAGCGGCCGGCCAGGTCGGTCCGCACGTTCTTGAGCTGGCCGGCGGGGATGTCGTCGACGAGGTCGAGGTTGCCGGCCAGCACGTCGGTGTACGCGGTGTTGCTGTCGGTGTAGACCACCAGGGTCACGCCGTCGTTCCGCGCCTTGTCCGGACCGGGGTAGCCGTCCCACTTCCTGAGGGTCATCTGCGCGCCCTTGGTGTACGACTCGATGGTGTACGGGCCGTTGCCGACCGGCTTGTCCAGCCAGGCTGCGTGGTGTGTGAAGAAGGCGCGGGGCAGCGGGGCGAAGGCGGCGTAGCCGAGGGTGTCGGGGAAGGTGGAGAACTTCTGGGCGAGGGTGACGGTGAAGGTGCGCGGGCCGGTGACCTTCAGCCCGGAGAGGGTGTCGGCGCTCTGCTTTCCGCTCTCGGGGTGGACCTTGTCGTAGCCCTCGATGTAGCCGAAGAAGTAGGCGTTCTTCTGGTTGTTCCGCAGGCTCGCGCCGTAGTTCCAGGCGTCGACGAAGGACCTGGCGGTGACCGGCTCGCCGTTGCTGAACCGCCAGCCGTTCTTGACGGTGACGGCGAAGTGCCGCGAGTCGGTGGTGTCGATGCGCTCGGCGAGCATGTTCTCGGCCTTGGCGGTCTTCGGGTTGTACCGCTTCAGCCCGCGGAAGACCATGTCGAGCACCTTGCCGCCCTGCACCTCGTTGGTGTTGGACGGCTCCAGCGGGTTCTGCGGGTCTCCCCAGGACGCGGTCAGCGCCTTGGCACCGACGCCGGCTCCCCCGCCCACGCAGGCGGCGAGGACGAGCACGGCCCCCACCGCCCCCGCGGTAGCGCGCGCGACTCCGCGCATGGGTGCCTCCTCGGGATGCGGTGACCTGAGACATATCAGCACATAAGCCACATATCTGATGTTCGCCGCACCGATGGGGGCGCCACTGCACGCGGACGCGTCAACGCCGCCGGGCGCCCGCGTCAGCCGGCCGGCTCAACGCCGGAGGCCACCAGCTCCACCTCGAACCCGTCGGCGTCGGCGAGGTAGCCCGCGTAGTGGTCGGGGCCGCCGGCGTGCGGGTAGCGGTCGGTGAAGAGCGGCGACCAGCCGTGTGCGGGCGCCTGGCGCATCAGCGCGTCGACCCGGGCCGGGGTGCCCGCGTGGAAGGCGAGGTGATTGAGGCCGGGACGCGTCCGGTCGTGTCCTCCGTCGTCCCGCATCGCCGGTGACCGCTCGACCACCAGGTACGTCGGTCCCAGCCGCCAGCTGCGGCCGTGCTCCCACTCCTGGTAGGGGCGGTACCCGAGGCTGCTCAGCAGCCAGCCCCAGGAATGGACCGCACGGGGCAGGTCGGGAACCCAGAGTTCGACGTGGTGCAGCATCAGCCCGTCCTCGCATCCGCCGGAAAAACGCCGGTTCCCGGCGCCTGGAGGGGCGCCGGGAACCGGGAGTGTGCCATGAGAGGGTCAGGCCGCGCCGACGACGTCCTTCTCCTCGGCGAAGTGGCAGGCCGACTCGTGGGCCGCCGGGGAGTCCGAGCCCTTGAAGCGCTCGGGCACGGCGAGCAGCGGGACCTCCTCGGCGCACTTGTCCTGGGCCTTCCAGCAGCGGGTGCGGAAGCGGCAGCCCGAGGGCGGGTTGGCCGGGGACGGCACGTCGCCGGTGAGGATGATCCGCTCGCGGTGCTCGCGGGCCTCCGGGTCCGGCACCGGGACCGCCGACAGCAGCGCCTGGGTGTAGGGGTGCGTCGGGTGGTCGTAGATCTGCTCGTCGGTGCCGATCTCGGCCATCTTGCCGAGGTACATCACGCCCACGCGGTCCGAGATGTGCCGGACGATCGACAGGTCGTGCGCGATGAAGATGTAGGAGAGGTTGAACTCGTCCTGCAGTCGCTCCATCAGGTTGATGACCTGCGCCTGGACGGACACGTCCAGCGCCGAGACCGGCTCGTCGCAGATGATGACCTCGGGGTTGAGCGCGAGGCCGCGGGCGATGCCGATGCGCTGGCGCTGACCGCCGGAGAACTGGTGCGGGTAGCGGTTGATGTACTCCGGGTTGAGGCCGACGACGTCCAGCAGCTCCTGCACCTTGCGGCGCCGGTCACCCTTCGGGGCCACCTCGGGGTGGATGTCGAAGGGCTCGCCGATGATGTCGCCCACCGTCATACGCGGGTTGAGCGAGGTGTACGGGTCCTGGAACACCATCTGGATGTTCCGGCGCACCGCCTTCAGCGCGCGCCCGGACAGCCGGGTGATGTCCTGGCCCTTGTAGAAGATCTCGCCGGCGGTCGCCTGTTCCAGGTTCATCAGCAGCTTGGCGACCGTGGACTTGCCGCAGCCGGACTCGCCCACGATGCCGAGGGTCTCGCCCTGGTAGAGGTCGAAGGAGATCCCGTCGACCGCCTTGACCGCGCCGATGCTCTTCTTGAACAGGATGCCCTGGGTCAGCGGGAAGTGCTTGACCAGGTTGCGGACCTGGAGGATCGGCTCGCCACGCGCGACGTGCGCGTCGAGCGCCGCGACCGCCTCCTCCTCGGAGGCCGCCTCGACGGTTTCCACCTCGGAGACGTTCGGCATGGCGTCGTCCGTCGGCTCGTCGTCCTTCGCGAGCTTCGTGGGCTCAGCCATGGATCGTCTCCTTCCAGAAGTGGCACGCCGAAGCACGGCCCGCCAGTTCGCCGCCGTCCTGCTCGGTGACCGGCAGCAGGTCCGGGATCTGCTCGCGGCAGATGTCCTGAGCCTTGGGACAGCGCGGGTTGAACGCGCAACCGCTCGGGACGCGCAGCAGGTTGGGCGGCAGACCCTTGATCGCGTACAGCTCCCGGCCCTTCTGGTCCAGGCGCGGGATCGAGTCCAGCAGGCCTCGCGTGTACGGGTGCGCCGGGCGCTTGTACAGCTCGCGGACCGGTGCCTGCTCCACGATCCGGCCGGCGTACATCACGGCGATCTTGTCCGCGACGTCGGCGACGACGCCGAGGTCGTGGGTGATCAGGATCAGGCCCATGTTGTACTCGCGCTGGAGCTCCGCAAGAAGGTCCATGACCTGGGCCTGGACCGTCACGTCGAGGGCCGTGGTCGGCTCGTCGGCGATGATCAGGTCCGGTTCCAGGGCCAGCGCCATGGCGATCATGATGCGCTGGCGCATACCGCCCGAGAACTGGTGCGGGTAGTCGTTCACACGGGCCGCGGCGGCCGGGATCTTCACCCGGTCCATCAGCTCGATCGCCTTGGCCTTGGCCTCCTTCTTGGACAGGCCCTGGTGCACGCGGAACATCTCGCCGAGCTGGTAGCCGACGGTCAGAACCGGGTTCAGCGAGCTGAGCGCGTCCTGGAAGATCATGGCGATGCGGCGGCCGCGGATCTTGCGGCGGTCCTCGGCGGACATCGCGAGCATGTCCTGGCCCCGGAAGAGGATCTCGCCCTGCGGGATCTTCGCCGGGGGCATGTCCAGGATGCCCATGATGGCCTGCGCCGTGACGGACTTGCCGGAGCCCGACTCACCGAGCACGGCGAGCGTCTCGCCCGCCGCCACGCTGTAGTTGACGCCGTTGACGGCCCTGACGACACCCTCACGGGTGTGGAACTCGACGTGCAGGTCGCGCACTTCGAGCAGTGGTGCGCCGTCCGCCCCGCCCTCGCGGGGCGAGGGCACGGGTACAACTTCTTCGATGGTGGTCACGTACGCCTCCCTCAGCGCGTCTTCGGGTCGAGGGCGTTGCGTACAGCCTCACCGAGCATGATGAACGACAACACCGTGATGATGAGCATGATCGACGGGTAGAGCATGATGTGCTGCGCCACGCGGATCTGGTTGCCGCCGTCGGAGATGTCGTTGCCCCACGACACACCGTTCAGGCCGAGGCCCAGGTACGACAGGGTCGCCTCGGCGACGATGTAGATGCCGAGCGAGATGGTGGCGACGACGATCACCGGGGCCATCGTGTTCGGCAGGATGTGCCGGAACAGGATGCGCGGGGTGCTCGCGCCCAGGGCCTTGGCGGCGTGCACGTAGTCGGACTGCTTGGTGGTGATCACCGCGCCGCGCATCACGCGGGCGATCTGCGTCCAGCCGAAGAAGCTCAGCGCGCCGATGACGACCCAGGTCGTGCGGGCCTGGAAGGAGTTGAGCACGACCATCGTGCCGAGCAGGAACGGGACGCCGAAGAACACGTCGGTCAGCCGCGAGATCACCGAGTCGACGATCCCGCCGAAGTAACCGGCGATCATGCCCATCAGGCCGCCCACGACCGTCACCGCGAGGGTGGTACCGAAGCCGACCGCCACCGAGGCCCGCGTGCCGTAGATGACACGGGCGTAGACGCTGCGGCCCTGCTGGTCGTAGCCCAGCCAGTCCGGGGCGAAGACGTTGCCCAGCTTCGGCTTCTGGAGGAAGTGCTTGGCCAGGTCGCCCGAGGCCGGGTTGACACTGGTGAACAGCCCGGGGAAGAAGGTGATCGTCAGCAGAAAGACGATCAGCACCGCCGAGACGATGAAGATCCAGCTGCGGCGCAGGTCCTGCCAGGCGTCGCCCCACAGGCTGCGGGCCTTCTCCTGCTTCACCTCGGTCAGCGCCGCCGCGGCCTCGGCGGCGGCGGGGTCGGCCGCACCGGACTTGAGATCGGTCTGGGTCACATCAGGCATAGCGAATCCTCGGGTCAAGGACCGCGTAGAGCAGGTCGACGAGCAGGTTGGCGATGAGGTACACGAGCACCAGGATGGTCACGAGACCGACGAGGGTGGTGCCCTCGCGGCGCACGATCGACTGGTAGATGGTGCCACCGATGCCCTGGATGTTGAACAGGCCCTCGGTGACGACGGCACCGCCCATCAGGGCACCGATGTCGGCGCCGAGGTAGGTGACCACCGGGATCAGCGAGTTGCGCATGAGGTGGACGCCCACCACGCGGCGCTTGGGCAGACCCTTGGCAATGGCCGTGCGGATGTAGTCGGCGCGCAGGTTCTCGGCGATCGAGGTGCGGGTGAGCCGGGTCACGTAGGCCAGCGACGCGGTCGCCAGCACGATGGCCGGCATCAGCAACTCGTTGAGGTTGGTGTCGTCGTTGACGTTCGGTGGCAGCCAGCCCAGGTTGAACGCGAAGACGACCTTGAGGATGTAGCCGAGGACGAACACCGGGACCGAGATCAGCAGCAGCGTGATCAGCAGGATGACGGTGTCCGTGGCGCGCCCGGCCCGCAGACCTGCCACGATGCCCAGGACGAGGCCCAGGACGACCTCGATGGCGAAGGCCAGTCCGGCCAGGCGCAGGGTGACCGGGAACGCCTCGCCGAGCACGGACGTGACGGGCCGTCCGCTGGCGATCTGCGTGCCGAAGTCGGCGTGCAGGATCATGTCCCGCATGTAGTGCCAGTACTGCACCAGGATCGGCTGGTCCAGGCCGTACTCATGTCTCAGTGCGGCGATCACCTGGGGGCTTCCGCCCTTGTCGCCGAACAGCCCTCGCACGGGGTCACCGGGCAGGGCATAGACCATGAGGAAGATCAGCAGAGTTGTCCCGATGAACACCGGGATCATCTGGAGCAGTCGTCGTGCGACGTAGCGCCCCATCGTGCCTCCATGTCAGTCACAGCGGCAGCCGACGAGGCCCCTTCCGCACGCACCGCAGGACGGTACGTGCGGAAAGGGCCCCCCAGCCGCTGCCGTTCCCCGGGGCGCGGTACTCCGCGCCCCGGGACGAACGGGCTGTTTGTGGTTACTTCTTGACCTGAACGCCAGTCAGGATCGGGTCACCCTGCTGGTCGTACTGGACTCCGCTGACCTTCTCCGAGTAGCCGGCGTTGACCTTGTAGTACCAGAGCGGGATGGACGGCATGTAGTTCACCAGGCTCTTCTCGAGCTCCTGGTACTTCTTCTCCGACTCCTCCAGGGAGCTCGCGCTGTCGGCAGCGGCGATGTCCTTGTCGACGGTCTTGTTGGAGAAGCCACCCTGGTTGCCGTCCGACTTGGTGCCGAAGAGGTCACGCAGGAAGTTGGCGTTGAACGGGTAGTCCAGCACCCAGCCCGAGCGGTACAGCGACTTGACCTGCTTGTTCTGGCGCGCGTTCAGGTCGGCCTGGAAGTCGGCCTTGGAGTCGCCCACGCACTTCACACCGGTGGCGTTGGTGATGGAGTTGCAGACCGCCTCCACCCACTCCTTGTGGCCGCCGTCGGCGTTGTACTGGATGGAGATGGCGTTGCCCGGAACGCCACCGCCCTCCTTGATGAGCTCCTTGGCCTTGGCCGGGTCGTACTTGGTGACGTCGCCGGCGGCGTTCGGCTGGTAGCCCATAACGCCCTTGGCGACCCAGCCGGTGGCGGGCTCACGCGTGCCCTGGAGCACGGTCTTGGTGATGGTGTCGCGGTCGATCGCCATCGACAGGCCCTGGATGACCTTGGGGTCGATGTCCTTCCACTGCTTGGTGTAGTAGGCGACGGCGATGCTCTGGATCGCCGAGTAGGCCTGGTCCACCGCGCGGTCGCCGAGGTCCTGCTTGTAGACCGGCAGGTCCTTCGGCGCGACCTGGCGCAGCACGTCGACGTTGCCGGACTTCAGGTCCTCGTAGGCGGTCTCGAGGTTGCTGTAGTTCTTGAAGATCACACCGCCGTTCTTGGCGGCGTTGGGGCCCTTGTAGTCGTCGTACTTGGCAACTTCGATCTGCTTCTTGTGCTGCCAGCTGACGAACTTGTACGGGCCGTTGCCGATCGGGTGCTCGCCCGCGGCCTGCGGGTCCTTGTAGAAGGACTCCGGCAGCGGGTTGAAGACCTCGTAGCCGAGCTTGTACACGTAGTACGGGATCGGCTTGGTCAGCGTGATCGTGAAGGTGGTGTCGTCGACGACCTTCAGGCCGGACATCTTGTCGGCCTTGGGCTTGCCCTTGGCCGGCGCGACGTCGTCGTAGCCCTGGATGTCGGAGAACCAGAAGCTGTTGGTCTGCTTGTTCGCCGGGTTCGCCGCCCAGTTCCAGGCCTTGACGTAGGACGTCGCGGTCACCGGGCTGCCGTCGTGGAACTTCCAGTCGGGCTTCAGCTTGACCGTGAAGGTCTTGTTGTCCGAGGAGTCGATCGACTGGGCATTGACGTAGACGGTCTTGCCGCTCTGGTCGTAGTCGACGAGCCCGGAGAACAGCGACTTGATGACAATGCTGCCGTTGGACTCCATGGTGTTCGCCGGCTGCAGCGGGTTCTGAGGCTCACCGACCTCGACCGAGAACTTGCCGCTCGGGTCGATCGCGGCCTTGTCGCCGCTGCCCTTGTTGCCGCCGCCACCGCCGCCACAGGCCGTCGCGCCAAGCGCCACAACCGCGGCCATCGCAACCCACTTGGCGCTCTTGGCACCACGCATGGGGCTCCTCCTCATGAGTCCATTGGTTCATCGCATAGAGGGACACATGACGCATCACCGTTACCGGTGCCTGAAATCGTCAGGTGCCCCCCGCGCCCGCAAGTCGTCGCCGGCTGCAGCGCGTGACCCGTTTGATCCGAGCTCTACGCGCCTAACTATCTGCCATCCGAACGGGAACGAACCACACCTTCAAGGTTTCGGTTCGATCACACCTGGCGTCTACTTCTCCCAAAATCCGGACAAAGGGTTTCGTGAAAGATCGCAGCGAAACGGACTTGTTACACAACTATCGGGCTTCGCTGTCCGGATAGCGGACAAGGGAGAGGGAAAACCGGTTGCGCCGACCGGTGGTTGAGCCCAGGCCGGTACCAGCGATGCCGTCTCACGGGCCGCGCGAGGACGGCCGAGCCGCGGATTCCGGCCATGGCGACACCGGCGAAGCTCCCACAGGCGGGGCTCGGAGGCCAGATCTGACGCCCCGTCATAGGGAAAACCCTGTACCGGCCCGCCGGTCGCCGACCGGCGGGAAACAGGCGCCCACCCGCGTACCGCCGGGTGGGCGCCTGGGACCGAGGACGGGCCGGGGAGCGGCCCCGGCCGTTCCTCAGCTGTGCTTGGCGCGGCTGGCGGCGCGGGCGCGGTCGCGCTGGTCGAGGACGACCTTGCGGATGCGAACCGCCTCCGGGGTCACCTCGACGCACTCGTCGTCGCGGCAGAACTCCAGCGACTGCTCCAGGGAGAGCTTGCGCGGCGGGACGATCGCCTCGAACGAGTCGGCCGACGACGACCGCATGTTGGTGAGCTTCTTCTCCTTGGTGATGTTGACGTCCATGTCGTCGGAGCGGGAGTTCTCACCGACGATCATGCCCTCGTACACCTCGGTGCCCGGATCCACGAAGAGCACGCCGCGCTCCTGGAGGTTCGTCATCGCGAACGCGGTGACGGCACCGGAACGGTCGGCGACCAGGGATCCGTTGTTGCGGGTCTGCAGCGTGCCGAACCAGGGCTCGTGACCCTCGTGGATCGAGTGGCCGATGCCCGTGCCGCGGGTCTGGGTCAGGAACTCGGTACGGAAGCCGATCAGGCCCCGGGAAGGCACGACGAACTCCATGCGGACCCAGCCGGAACCGTGGTTGGACATGTTGTCCATCCGGCCCTTGCGCACGCCCATGAGCTGCGTGACGGCGCCCATGTGCTCCTCGGGCACGTCGATCGTCATGCGCTCGACCGGCTCGTGAACCTTGCCGTCGACCTCCTTGGTGACCACCTGCGGCTTGCCGATGGTCAGCTCGAAGCCCTCGCGGCGCATCTGCTCGACCAGGATGGCCAGCGCCAGCTCGCCGCGGCCCTGCACCTCCCAGGCGTCCGGGCGCTCGGTGTCCAGGACGCGCAGCGAGACGTTACCGATCAGCTCGCGCTCCAGGCGGTCCTTGACCTGGCGGGCGGTGACCTTGCGGTCCTTCACGGCCGTCTTCGCGTCGGCGCCCTTGCCGGTGCCGCCGCGGCCGACCAGCGGGGAGGTGTTGGTGCCGATGGTCATGGAGATCGCCGGCTCGTCGACCGTGATCAGCGGCAGCGGGACGGGGTTCTCGGTGTCCGCGAGGGTCTCGCCGATCATGATGTCCGGGATGCCCGCGACGGCGCAGATGTCACCGGGGCCGGCCTTCTCGGCGGGCTTGCGGGTGAGCGCCTCGGTCATCATCAGCTCGGAGATCCGCACGTTCTGCACGGAGCCGTCGCGCTTGATCCACGCGACCGTCTGGCCCTTGCGCAGCTCGCCCTGCTCGACGCGCAGCAGCGCGATACGGCCGAGGAAGTTGTCCGCGTCGAGGTTGGTGACGTGCGCCTGGAGGGGGGCGGCCTCGTCGTAGACGGGGGCCGGGATGTGCTGGAGGATCGTGGAGAAGAACGGCTCCAGGCTGGTGGAGTCGGAGGGGACCGTGCCGTCCTCCGGCTTGGTCAGCGAGGCGATGCCGTCCCGGCCGCACGCGTAGACGATCGGGAACTCGATCTGGTCCTCGTCGGCGTCCAGGTCCAGGAACAGGTCGTAGGCCTCGTTGACGACCTCGTCGATCCGGGCGTCGGGCCGGTCCGTCTTGTTGATGCAGAGGATCACGGGCAGCCGGGCCTGGAGGGCCTTGCGCAGCACGAAGCGGGTCTGCGGCAGCGGGCCCTCGGAGGCGTCGACGAGCAGGACGACGCCGTCGACCATCGACAGGCCGCGCTCGACCTCGCCGCCGAAGTCGGCGTGGCCGGGGGTGTCGATGATGTTGATCGTGATGGGCTCCCCGCCGTCCTTGGGGTGGTACTTCACCGCCGTGTTCTTGGCGAGGATCGTGATGCCCTTCTCACGCTCCAGGTCGTTCGAGTCCATCATGCGTTCGTCGACCTGGTCGAGCTGGTGCGCGGCGAAGGCGCCGGCCTGCTTCAGCATGGCGTCGACGATGGTGGTCTTGCCGTGGTCGACGTGGGCGACGATGGCGACGTTGCGGATGTCGTGGCGCGTGGCCATAGTGAGGCGTACTCCCGAAGTGTGCGGACGACCTGCGCGTACGTCGGTGTTACGCGGGCCCTGCCGGGCGGGACACGCCACGGCCTCAACCCATGGTACGGGCCGCCGGGGTGCGCCCGAAAAAAAGGGCGGGGCAAGCGCCCGCCAAAACGCGGAGTGTGTCCGCGCGATCACACGTCAGGCTTCTACCGAAAAGGGCGGCGACCCCCGGGGCCGACGGGCCCTCGGAGGTCGCCTGACCGCGGCTTTCCGGCCGTGGCCTGCCGGTCTCAGCCCTTCGGCGACGCGCCGCCCGACGGCTTCGCCCCCTTCTTCAGGAAGCCCATGTCCTCGTAGACGGGGGTCTGGAAACCGAAGGCCCCGACGTTCACGAGGTTCTTGCGGACGACCGTCAGCTGGGGACGCTGGTAGAGGGGGATCGAGCCGGCCGCCGCCCAGATGCGGGCGTCGGCCTTGCGCAGCAGGCCGGCCTGCTCGCCCTCGTCCAGGGTGGTGATGGCCTGGTCGAAGAGCTGGTCGACCTGGTCGGTGCCGACGCGGGTGTAGTTCTGCTGAACGTTCAGGGAGCCGTCGGCGGCCGGTGCGGGCTTGGCGTAGATGGGGCGGGCGTCGGTGGCCGGCCAGGCGGAGGCGGGCCAGGAGTACAGCGCGAGGTCGAACTGCCCGGAGGCGATGTGGTCCCGGAAGTAGCTCTCGTCGGGGACCCTGGTGATCTCCGTGCCGACGCCGACCTTCTTGAGCATGGCGGTGACCCGGTCGGCCACCTTGCGCAGCGTGTCCGAGCCGGGGCCGGAGGGAACCACGAAGCGCAGCGTGAGCGGCTTGCCGTCCTTGGCCAGCGGCCCGGCGGCGGCACCGGGCCGCGGCGCAGCGGTGCCCTTGGGGGCGTAGGCGCCGGGCGCGCTGCCCTGCTTGAGGTGGTCGTTCGTGTACTGCTTGCCGTCCTGGGCGAGTTGCGTGGCGCCCTCGTCGCCCGGCCCGCGCTGCTCCTGCTGGTCCTTGTGGTCCCGCTCCTGCTCGCTCGGACCGGGCGCCTTGCCGTCCTCCACGTGGTCGTTCTGGCCG
Organism: Streptomyces sp. NPDC093064; assembly: GCF_044754605.1. NCBI lineage: Bacteria > Bacillati > Actinomycetota > Actinomycetes > Kitasatosporales > Streptomycetaceae > Streptomyces > Streptomyces sp. NPDC093064. Next base: position 410,243 of record NZ_JBIVPK010000001.1, on the reverse strand, counting down.
ACGATGTACGTCCCGTCGCCCCCGGCGGAGTTCTGTGAGCCGTGGCCCTCGCCGCCGGCCGCCTTGTCGGGCTTCTCGGATTTCTCGGGCTTCTCGGGCTTCTTGGGGTCCTTCTGCTCCTTGACCGGGCCGGGCACCCAGCCGGCGTCCGCGAGCAGGTCCCGCGCCTGGGCGGCGTCCTGGCCGCCGAGGGCGTCGCTGCTGTCGGCGTAGGCGTCCTGGCCGGACACGGCGAGGTGGCTGCCGACCGGGACCGAGGGCAGGCCGAGCGGCTTCAGGACGATCTCGGCGAGTTCCTTGCGGTCCAGCGCGTGCGCCACCGCGCGGCGGACGCGCTCGTCGGCCAGGGGGCCCGCGGAGCCGTTGAGGGCGAGCTGGGTGTACGCGGGCTCCAGCGACTTGCGCACCTGGAAGTCGCGCAGCACCTGCTGCTGCCGCAGGTATGTGGTGAGCGACGTGCGCTCCGCCGCCAGGGCGCGGCGCTCGCGGTCGGCGGCCTTGTCGTCGGAGCCGTGCAGCACCGCCCAGGAGAGCAGCGCCCTGGCGGCGGTGCGACCGCCGGCCGAGCCATGGAGGGGGCTGCCGCCCCGGGCGCCGGCGGACGTGATCCGCGGGACGTCGGCGGGGTCGATGTCGGCCACGTCCACGGAACCCTCGGCGAGGGCGGCGGCCCGCTTGTCGCGCGGCACCTCGTGCAGCACGATCTCGGACAGCTTGACCTGACGGCCCCACCAGCGCGGGTTGCGGCCGAGGACGACGTCCTTGGTCTTGGTGTCGATCTTCTGCACGGCGAACGGTCCGGCGCTGACCGCCAGCTTCCTGCGGGCGCCGTCGTTGAAGGCGTTCGCGGTGCCCATGACGTCCTTGGGGTACAGCGGCGAGAACAGCGACCGCCAGTCGGCGTAGGGGCGGGCGAAGGTGACCCGGACCTCCAGGTCGTTGGCGCCGCGCTCGATCTTCTCGATGCGGTCGTACCCGGCGTTGCGGGCGGTCCAGTACGCCGAGTTCTTGCCGGACAGGGCGCGCCACTGGGCGGCGAAGTCGGCGGCGCCGATCTCGCGGCCGTCGCTCCAGACGGCCTGCTGGTTGAGCCGGTAGACGACGACCTGCTTGGGCTCGGTCTCGACCACCCGGGCGGAGTCCAGGTAGTCGGCGTCGGGCTGCGGGTGGCCGTTCGCGTCGAGCCGGAACATGGCGGGCAGTACCGCCTGGGCGATGCGGGTGGTGCCGGCGTCGGCGTCCGCCTGGAAGACGTTCAGTGTCTGAGGCATCGCGTCCACCGCCCAGCGCAGCCTGCCTCCGTCGGCGATCTGCTTGCGGGCTGCGGGCGCGATGTCCTGGGCGGCCAGCGGCTTGCTGCCCTCGTCGTCCGAGCCGCAGCCGGCGAGGAGGGGCACCGCGAGGGCGCCCGCGGTCAGGAAGGCGGCCGAGCGCATGACCGCGCGCGGACGGACACCGTCGTAGGACATCTGTGCTACCTCCGTGGAGCCGCTCCCGCCGGTGGCACGGGTGGGGTTTGATCGCATTTGGCGGTATTTTGGTGTTCATCAGATCTACGGCCCACTGAAGAGGAAAGGGTTCGTCAGCCGGAGGCGACACGGCGGAGCGGGTCCGGAAGGTCACCCGTTCGGCGCAGGTGGTCCCCGGCGCAGACAGAGCGCGTGCGGGCGTGCGTGTGGGATGTGCAATCCGCCAATCGCGGCACATCCCTTCCCACCGACAGGTGTGACGCGCAACACTCGCAGGCGCATGAACGTTGCCGCCTAGGGCTGTACGCCCGTGGAAGCGAGGTCACGTCATGTCCGTGCACGACGACCTGACATCGGTCCAGCGAGCCCTCGACGACCTGCTGCGGTCGGTGGGCCGACTGGAGCAGCAGCTCGGTGGCGGGCTGGAGATACGCCGCGTGCGTACCGACGCCGACCACCTGCGGGAGAGCGTCGCCCTGCTGCGCGAGGCCTCCCAGGGCCAGGCCGCCCCCCAGCGGCCCTCGCTCGTCACCATCTCCGACGCTCCCTACGACGTCTCCCTGTGGACGGACTCGGACGACGAGGGACTCGGAGCCCGCGACCGCCACGCCCCCTGAACCGACCGCGCATGACCCGAAGGGGCTCGACACCGGCTCCAGTGCCCCGGAGGCGAGCCCGACAGGAAGGTGCGTCCCGCATTGGCCACAGGTACGGAACCTCCCGACACACAACCCCATCCGCTCGGCGGCGGTGTCCGCTCCCCCGGGCGGGCCGCGATCGCCGCCCGGCATCTGCGGACCGACCGCTGGTGGCTGGCGCCCGCCGCCACCGCAGCCGGACTGTTCGCGTTCGTCGTGTACTCGACCTGGCGGGCTTTCGCGAACGCGCACTACTACGCGGCGCCGTACGTCTCGCCGTTCTACTCGCCGTGCCTGGCGCAGAACTGCCGGACCATGCACGCGGGACCCAACGCCGACCTGTTCGGCAGCTGGTGGGCGATCTCCCCGGCGATCATCATCCTGATCTTCCCGCTGGGCTTCCGGCTGACCTGCTACTACTACCGCAAGGCGTACTACCGGGGCTTCTGGGCGTCCCCGCCGGCCTGCGCGGTCGCCGAGCCGCACCGGAAGTACACCGGTGAGACCCGCTTCCCGCTGATCCTGCAGAACGTCCACCGGTACTTCTTCTACGCGGCGATCCTGGTCGCCGGCGTGCTGACCTACGACACCGTGCTGGCCTTCCGCGACCAGCACTACCGCTGGGGCCACATGGGCCTCGGCACCGTGGTCTTCCTGGTCAACATCCTGCTGATCTGGGCGTACACGGTCTCCTGCCACTCCTGCCGGCACATCGTGGGCGGGAAGCTCAAGCATTTCTCGAAGCATCCGGTGCGCTACCGCCTCTGGCAGTTCGTGAGCCGGCTGAACGCCCGCCACATGCAGCTGGCCTGGGCCTCGCTGTTCAGCGTGGCGCTCGCCGACTTCTACGTGTATCTGGTCGCCTCCGGCGTCTTCGACGATCCGCGGTTCTTCTGATGAGTACGACGAGTGGGGCCTTGTGATGTCCGTGGTGGACCGGCAGGAGTGGGACGTCGTCGTGGTCGGCGCGGGCGGCGCCGGGCTGCGGGCCGCGATCGAGGCGCGCGAGCGCGGGGCGCGTACCGCGGTGATCTGCAAGTCGCTGTTCGGCAAGGCGCACACGGTGATGGCCGAGGGCGGCATCGCGGCGGCCATGGCCAACGTCAACGAGCACGACAACTGGCAGGTCCACTTCCGCGACACCATGCGCGGCGGCAAGTTCCTCAACCAGTGGCGGATGGCCGAGCTGCACGCGCAGGAGGCGCCGCAGCGGGTGTGGGAGCTGGAGACCTGGGGCGCCCTGTTCGACCGTACGAAGGACGGCCGGATCTCGCAGCGCAACTTCGGCGGGCACGAGTACCCGCGCCTGGCGCACGTCGGCGACCGTACGGGCCTGGAGCTGATCCGGACGCTCCAGCAGAAGATCGTCTCGTTGCAGCAGGAGGACAAGAGGGAGACCGGGGACTACGAGTCCCGTCTGAAGGTCTTCCAGGAGTGCACGGTGACGAGGATCCTCAAGACCGCGCCTGACAGCGGCTCCGCCACGGGCGACCGTGTCTGCGGGGTCTTCGCCTACGATCGCGAGTCCGGCCGCTTCTTCGTGCTGGAGGCGCCCTCGGTCGTCATCGCGACCGGCGGCATCGGCAAGTCGTTCAAGGTGACGTCCAACTCGTGGGAGTACACCGGCGACGGGCACGCGCTCGCGCTGCTCGCCGGGGCGCCGCTGCTGAACATGGAGTTCGTGCAGTTCCATCCGACGGGCATGGTCTGGCCGCCGTCGGTGAAGGGCATCCTCGTCACCGAGTCGGTCCGCGGCGACGGCGGGGTGCTGCGCAACTCCGAGGACAAGCGGTTCATGTTCGACTACATCCCCGACGTCTTCAAGGAGAAGTACGCCGAGTCGGAGGACGAGGCGGACCGCTGGTACGAGGACCCGGACCACAACCGGCGCCCGCCGGAGCTGCTGCCCCGGGACGAGGTCGCCCGCGCGATCAACTCCGAGGTCAAGGCGGGCCGCGGCTCACCGCACGGCGGGGTGTTCCTCGACGTGTCGACACGGATGCCGGCCGAGGCCGTCCGGCGCCGGCTGCCCTCGATGTACCACCAGTTCAAGGAACTGGCCGACGTCGACATCACGGCGGAGCCGATGGAGGTCGGGCCGACCTGCCACTACGTCATGGGCGGCATCGCGGTCGACTCCGACACGGCGGCGGCCCGCGGGGTGCCGGGGCTGTTCGCGGCCGGTGAGGTCGCGGGCGGCATGCACGGCTCCAACCGGCTCGGCGGCAACTCGCTGTCCGACCTGCTGGTGTTCGGGCGCCGGGCCGGGTGGCACGCGGCCGAGTACGCGCAGGGGGCGGCGCGCGAACGCCCGGCCGTGGACGGCGCCCAGGTGGACGCGGCGGCCGCGGAGGCGCTGCGGCCGTTCTCGGCGGAGGGCTCCCAGGGCGGGGCACCCGCGGACGGGCCACCGGAGAACCCGTACACCCTGCACCAGGAACTCCAGCAGACCATGAACGACCTGGTCGGCATCATCCGCCGCGAGGGCGAGATGGAGCAGGCGCTGAAGAAGCTCGCCGAGCTGCGGGTGCGGGCGCGGCGGGCCGGGGTCGAGGGGCACCGGCAGTTCAACCCGGGCTGGCACCTCGCGCTGGACCTGCGGAACATGCTGCTGGTCAGCGAGTGCGTGGCGCGGGCCGCGCTGGAGCGCACGGAGTCGCGCGGCGGGCACACCCGCGAGGACTGCCCGTCGATGGAGCGCGCATGGCGCCGGATCAACCTGCTGTGCCGGCTGACCGACCCTACGGGCGGGCTGGCCGCTACGGACCCCGTGCGCGGCCAGATCGCCCTCTCCCGGGAGACCACCGAACCCATCCGCCCCGACCTGCTCGCCCTCTTCGAGAAGGAGGAGCTGGTCAAGTACCTCACCGAAGAGGAGCTGTACGAGTGAGCAGCTATGAGGCCCGCTTCAAGGTGTGGCGGGGTGACGCTCGGGACGGGGGCCTGGAGGACTTCGCGGTCGAGGTCAACGACGGCGAGGTGGTCCTGGACATCATCCACCGGATCCAGGCCACCCAGGCGCCGGACCTCGCGGTGCGCTGGAACTGCAAGGCGGGCAAGTGCGGTTCGTGCTCCGCGGAGATCAACGGGCGGCCCCGGCTGATGTGCATGACCCGCATGTCGGTCTTCGAGCCCGAGGAGACGATCACCGTCGCACCGCTGCGGACCTTCCCGGTCGTGCGTGACCTGGTGACGGACGTCGGCTACAACTACGCCAAGGCGCGCGAGGTCCCGGCCTTCGTCCCGCCGGCCGGTCTCGGTCCGGGCGAGTACCGCATGTTCCAGGAGGACGTGGACCGGCCGCAGGAGTTCCGCAAGTGCATCGAGTGCTTCCTGTGCCAGGACGTGTGCCATGTCGTACGCGACCACGAGGACAACAAGCGGGCGTACGCGGGCCCCCGCTTCCTGATGCGCGTCGCCGAACTCGACATGCACCCGCTGGACGCCGCCGCGGACTCGGGCCTGGACCGCAAACGTGCGGCCCAGGACGACCACGGCCTGGGCTACTGCAACATCACCAAGTGCTGCACGGAGGTCTGCCCCGAGGGCATCAAGATCACCGACAACGCGCTGATCCCCCTGAAGGAACGGGCGGTTGACCGCAAGTACGACCCGCTGGTGTGGCTGGGCTCGAAGATCGGGCGGCGGTCGTCCTAGGTCCCGTCACAGGGGCTGGTTCAGGGAGTCCGTGCGAGCGGGTCGCTGGGACAGGGACTGAAGGAACACGCCCAGGAAGAACACGGCCATGCCGACGAGCGCGACGTTGAAGTGAGCGGCCGGCCTGCTGCTCAGCGGGCCGAGGGACAGGAACGCGCCCATGCCGGCGGCGGCGGTCAGTGAGCCGTACCCCCACAGCTTGGGCCGCAAGACCTTTTTCCGGCCGATCGGCGCCACCCATCCGGTCGTGATCCCCAGGATCCCGATCACCACCAGCCCCATCACGGCCACGACGGCCAGCGCGGTCGTCGCCATCGCCATCCAGTACATACCGATCACCCTCCCACCAACACCATGATCATGAAAGGCGCAGCCAGCCTTCCCGGTACGCGGTCCAGTCGTCCTCCGTGGCGGCGAAGTCGACGTACAGGGCGACGCCGAAGCGCTCGCGGCCGGCGTCCGTGCGGGAGAGGCCGAGGCGGACGCCGCGGACGGCGGCGGGGACCGTCTCGGCGGAGGCGCGGTGGCCGAAGCGGTTGTCGTGGAAGAACGGCAGGCCCATCAGCAGGTCGGTCGTGGGCGGGGTGACCTCCAGGGCGAGGGAGGTCTGCTGGGCGACGTAGCCGCCGTACAGGCTCGGCAGCGGCTGCATGGTGTCGTACGACATCAGGGCGATCTGGTCGACGCGGCGGGCGACCTGGGCGAAGTACGCCTGCGACCACCACTTGGGGTGGTTGGTGAGCGTGCCCCACAGGGAGTGGAAGGCGGGCAGCGGGTCGATCTGGTGGGCGGCGACGGACAGGGGGACGCCGTGGGCTCGGGTGACGGCGCGCAGGTCGTCGAGCAGGTCGAGGTAGTCGCGGTCGCCGGAGTGCAGCGGCTCCAGGTCGAAGTGGGCGCCGTCGAAACCGGCCGCCAGGATCTCGCGGGTGGAGGTGGCCACGGCCGCGCGCGTCTCGGCCCGCTCCAGCCGCATCCCGTCCGGGCTCTCGGTGGCCAGCTCGTCGCCGAGCCAGGCCTGCACACGGACGCCGGGCAGCGCGCGGTGCACGGCAGGTATCAGCCAACGGGCCCTGGGATAGGACGACTTGGGAAGCATGCCGTCGTGTTCGAGCGGCCCCGCGTGCACATACAGGTCACGGATCCCGGTGCCACGCAGCCGCCGGGCGAGGGCGGCGACATCGGCGTCCTTCTTCCGCCCGTCCACCCAGGCGTGACCCAGCCAGATCGCGTCCTGGCCCCTGGTGTACGTCCCGTCGGCGGGGTCGCCCGTGTAGTTCACCCGCAGGGCGGTCTCGGCGGCGAGCAGCGGCAACACCAGCAGCAGAACGACACCGAGGGCGACACGACGAACCCAACGCAGCCCACGGCGCCGCCGGGGCGGCGGACTGGCGCGCCCCTGGCCGGGGTCGGAGGGCGTCGTGTCCGCGGTACGTTGCGCGCCGGCGGCCTCTTGGCCGGCGGTGGTGCCGTCCGTGCCGGACGCGTGCGCCATACCGGTGGTGGCGTCCGCACCAGTCGCGCTTCCCGCGCGGGTGCTGTCGTCCTTGCCGGTCGCGCTTTCCGTGCCTGGGGCCTCCTGCCCGTCGGCAGTGTCGCCCGTACCGGTCGCGCCCTCCCCGCCGGTGATCCCGACCCTCCCGCTCGCGCTGTCCGCGCCGGGGCTGTCGAGCGTGCCACTGCTGCCACCCGTACCGGTCGCGCTCCCCGGGTCGGACGCCGGCTCCGCGCCAGCGGTCTTCCGACCGCCGGTGATGTCGTCCGTACCGGACGTGTCTTCCCCGCCGGTCCCGCTTCCCGTGTCGGGCGTTTCTTGTCTGCCGGTGGTGTTCTTCATGCTGGTGTCCCCTCCCGCGTTGCCGTGTCCCGTCGGCCCCACCAGTGCCGCGGCCCGGTCGCGTGGCCGCTCGGGCGGTCATACGCTCCCGAATGTGACGGCATCGGTGTTCCGGGCGGCCCGGCCGCGGGGCGCGACCCGCCGCCTGCCGGGGCGGGTGGCGCACACCGTGCTGTGTGGCGCGGCGGGCCTCGTGTGGCTGGTGCTTCCGGGGATGACGATCAACAGCGGCGCCGCGGTTGCGCTCCCCCAGACCCGTCCGGTGGCCGCCACCGCCGCGCCGCGACAGGACGAGACGTCGCCGGGCTATCTCGCCCTGCCGCTCGTGGCGGTGGGCGCGGCGGGGGCGCTCGCCGGATACGGGTACGTCCGGCGGACCCGGCGGGCCAGGACCCGTACGACCCCCGGTGGCGGTCCCGCCCCGCCCTCCGCGCCGCGGCGGTCGCCGCCGCCGTCCGACGAACTCGGCGGCAGGTCCGCGGAGTTGATCGCTCTGGCGGACGACTGGGTGCGCACCAGCCGGGAGGAACTCGGCTTCGCCGAGGCGCGGTTCGGCGCGGCGGCCGTCGAGCCGTTCGCACGGGCGGTGCGGGAGGCGGAGGCGGAGCTCGCCGCCGCCTGCCGGATGCGGGAGCGGTACGACCACAGGGTCCCCGCGGACGCGGCCGCCCGGCGGCAGGCGCTGGCCGGCGTGGTCGGGCGCTGCGAGGAGGCGGGGCGGCTGCTGGACGCGGAGGCCGCCGCGTTCGACGAACTGCGCGGCCTGGAGCGGGGACCGGGTGAGGCGCTGGAGGTCGCCGAGGCGCGGTTCCGGAAGTTGGCGGGGCGCACGGGGACCGCCGCCTCGACCGTCGCCGGGCTCCGCGAACGGTACGGGCCGGCGGCCGTCGCATCCGTCACGGGCCACGTGGAGCAGGCCAAGGACCGGCTGCTGCTGGCCACCTCCCGGCTGAACCGGGCCCACCAGTCGGCAGACTCGGGGAACTCCCGGGCCGCCGCCTGTCACCTGCGCGTGGCCGAGGGCGCGGTCGCCCAGATCGCGGTGTTCGTGCACGGCGTCGAGCAGCTGGCCGAGGACCTGTCGACCGCCGAGCGACTCGTACCGGCGGCGCTCAGCGGCGCGGAGGCGGACCTCGAGGCGATCCGGCGAGCGGCCGAGTCCGCCGCCGCGCAACTGACCGGCGGCCCGGACCGCGCCACCGCGCCCCTCCCGGGCTCCCCGAAGTCCGCCAAGTCCCGCAAGCCCGCGCAGCGTACGGGCGACGGCCCGGCTCCGGAAACGGCCACCGCCTCCGACGAGGCACCCGCCCTCGTGCCGGGCACGTCCTCGGCGGCCGTCCCCGTCGACGTCGCCGCCGGTGAGCTGCGCGCCCGCGTCACGCACGCCGACCTGGAGCTGGCCCACGTACGCGTACACGCCGAGCCGGCCGCGGGACCGTACGACCCGCTGGACGCACTGCGGCGGATCGTACGGGCGACCGCGCCGGTCGGAACCCGGCGGGCCGGTGTCCTGTCGGCCGCCGAGGAACTCGTCGCGCGCAGCGCCATCGCCGCCGCCGACGACTTCGTCGGCACGCACCGGGCCGCGGTCGGCGCCACGGCCCGCATCCGGCTGGCGGAGGCGCTGCGCCTCCTCCCGACCGACCCGCAGACCGCCGACACCCTGGCCCGCCAGGCCCGCGACCTCGCGGAACAGGACGTACGCCTGCACGGCAACCCGTACACCGCCACCACCGACCCGTCCGCCGGCGCCACCGGAGCGGTGCTCGGCGGCATCCTCCTGGCCGAGGATCCCGACGGCGGTCCGCCCGCCTGCTACGGCGGCCCGCGGACGCGGGGGCGGCGCCGTCCGGGACCGGCGGCGTAGGCCGCTGGCCGGGCGGGGCGGTCAGAACAGGCTCAGCAGCGCCTCCGCCGGGTCGGTCAGGACGTTCTCCCCGTCGGGCAGGGGCAGTTCGAACCAGACCGTCTTTCCGCGGGGGGTGCGGCGGGATCCCCAGGCGGCGCTGAGCAGGCCCACGAGCTGGAGGCCGCGGCCGCCCTCGTCGGTGTCGCGGGCGCGGCGGCGGCGCGGCTGGACGAGGCCGGAGTCCCACACCTCGCAGACCAGGGTGCGGTCGAGCAGGAGGCGGAGCCTGATCTCGCCCTCGCCGTAGCGCAGGGCGTTGGTGACGAGCTCGCTGACGAGGAGTTCGGTGGTGTCGATCAGCGGTTCGAGGTCCCAGGCGGTCAGCTGGGCGCGGGCGTACTCGCGGGCGCGACCGACGCTGCGGGGTTCGCGCGGCAGGGCCCAGTCGCCGACGGACTCGGTGGGCAGGCCCTGGACGCGGGCCATCAGCAGCGCGATGTCGTCCTCTCCGTGGTGGGAGCCGAGCGTGTTGAGGATGTGGTCGCAGACGTCCTCCAGGGGGCGGGAGGGGTCCGTGAGGGCACCGACGAAGGCCTGGAGGCCCTCGTCCAGAGGGTGGTCGCGGGATTCGACCAGGCCGTCCGTGTAGAGGGCCAGCAGGGCGCCCTCGGGGAGTTCGACCTCCACCTCCTCGAAGGGTTCGCCGCCGACGCCGAGGGGCATGCCGGGCGGCACGTCCAGCATCAGCGCGGACTCGCCGGGTTCGACGAGCACCGGCGGCAGATGGCCGGCGTTGGCGAAGGTGCACCGTCGGGTGACCGCGTCGTAGACGGCGTAGATGCAGGTCGCCAGGTACACCTCGGAGAGGTCGGCCTCGCGGGGGCGGCGGGCGGCCCGGGTGGCCTGCTGGACACCGCCGGGCGCGCCGAGGCCGCGGGCGATCTCGTCCAACTGGGAGAGCACCTCGGCCGGTTCCAGGTCGAGCAGGGCCAGCGTGCGTACGGCCGTGCGCAGTTCGCCCATGGCGACGGCGGCGCGCAGCCCGCGGCCCATGACGTCGCCGACGACCAGCGCGGTGCGGTGGCCGGGGAGTTCGATGACGTCGAACCAGTCGCCGCCGACCTCGCTGGGCCGGCCGGTGGCGGCGCTGCCGGGCAGGTAGCGGCACGCGATGTCGAGGCCGGAGGCCTCCGGGTCGCCGGGCGGGAGCAGGGACCGCTGCAGTATCAGGGCGCGTTCGTGCTCGCGCCGGTACAGGCGGGCGTTGTCGATGCAGACAGCGGCGCGCGCGGCGAGTTCGACGGCGAGATCGCGGTCGCGCTGGCCGAACGGCTCGCTGCCCTTGGTCCGGGCGAACTGCGCGAGTCCCACCACCGTGTCGTGGGCGACCATCGGCACGGCCAGCGTGGTCTGCACGAGGCCGCCGTCCTCACCGGGCACGGTCGTCGGGCGGGCGGTGCGCAGGGCGTCCGCGCGGGGCGAGTTGAACGGGTAGTGGTGCACGGCGCCGAGTTCGACGGGGGCGCCGGCGCCGCCGAACGGCGCGCCGGAGACCGCGCTGGCGAAGGCGACGCGGCGCAGTTCGGCGCTGCCGTCGGCGAGGCCGGGCGGGGTCTCGTCGCCGGCCAGCAGGCCCTGGTAGAGGTCGACGGTCGCCAGGTCGCAGAAGCCGGGGACCACGACGTCGAGGAGTTCGCGCGCGGTGGTCTCCAGGTCGAGGGAGTTGCCGATGCGGGCGCCGGCCTCGTTGAGGAGGGCGAGGTTGCGCCGCGCGGCGGCGGCCTCGCGGGCGGCGTCGCGGCGGGCGGTGATGTCGGTCCCGAGCCAGGCGATGCCGATGGTGCGGCCGCTGCCGCTGTGCACGCGGTAGAGGTTGACGGACCAGTGGCGGCGCTCGTCGGTTCCCGGCACGAAGCCGGAGACGTGCATGTCCGTGATGGACTGCCCGTTCTCCAGCACCCGGCGCAGGGTGGCGGTGACCCGCTCGGCCTCGCCGCGCGGCAGGTAGTCGTGCACGCCCCTGCCGCGGTGGTCCTCCGGCGAGCCGCCGAAGATGGAGGCGAACCGCTCGTTGGCGCGACGGACCTTGAGGTCGGTGTCGATCAGCAGGAAACCGAACGGGGATTGGCCGAAAATCGCCTGCGAGGCGGCGAGGTCGGTCTCGATCCGCCGCAGGGTGCGGACGTCGACGACGGTGCACACGGCGGCCCTGTCGCCCTCCACCGTGGTCGTCGGCATCACGTAGACCTCGGCGAGCCCCTCCTCACCGCGCCGGCCGTCCTCGTCGTCCGGGATCCGGAAGGGGACCACGCCGGTCCACTCCCGCCCGTCGAGGATCTCGGCCATCTTGCGCTGGCCGTGCTCGCGCAGGTCGGGGTCGATGAACGCCTCGATGGGGTCCATCCCGACGGCGCGTTCGGCGGGGATGCCGAAGAGCCGCTCGGCGCGCAGGCTCCACTGGTCGACGTGTCCGTCGGGGCCGATGGAGAAGGAGGCCACCTTGATGTAGTCGTACATCGAGCCGGGCGGGCTGCTCTGCCACATCGCGTCCCCGGACGGCGCCCCGTCGGCTGCACCGCCGCCCGCGGACCCCACCCTCGCGCCGTCCGACGGGTCCTCGGACTCCGTGGCCTTCGCTGGTATCTCGCTCACGCGAACCGTCCCCTCCAGCTCACCGCGTCCGGCACCGGTCACCGGGGGCGGCTGCCCGCAGTATCCAGCACTACGGCGCCGCACAACACGGTGTTCACGATCACAGGACCATCCCGATGCTTTCCGGTCCGGGCCTGCCACAACACCATCAGTCTTCTAACCAGGCAGGACCGGGTCGAATCCCGTTCGCGGACAACCGTCGCAGGCCGCTGCCGACCGGTGTGCGGTGGGGGCTCCGCGGCGGGCTTCGCGCACGGCCCGTCCACCGCCCCGCTCACCCTGGGACAGCCAGTTCGAACCAGACCGTCTTGCCGGTGTCGTCCGGCCGGGTGCCCCAGCGGCGGGAGGTGGAGGCGACCAGTTGCAGGCCGCGGCCGGACTCGTCGTCCGGGCGGGCCGGACGCTCGCGAGGCGGCTCGGGCAGCGGGTCGGAGACCTCGACCAGGAGCACGTTGGGCAGGTCCGCGGGGCGCAGCAGCCGAACGCCGATGGGACCGGTCGCGTACCGCAGGGAGTTGGTGACCAGTTCGCTCACCAGCAGGGCCGCGGTGTCGCCGAGCGCGTCGAGGTCCCAGCTGCGCAGCTTGCCGCGGACGGCGGCGCGGGCCGTGCGCACCGCGCCGGGATCCGCGGGAAAGGTCCACTCGGCGGTGTCGCCATCGGTGTCGATCACGCCGTTCACTTCCCAGGCACGCCGATCACTTCGCAGGCCGGCGCGCCCACCCATGTCCGGTCTCATAGGACTAAGGGGGACATACCCGGCACCCAGGGGGCAGTACCGCTCGCGACGGTGCGGTGTGGCACGAACGGCGCACCCGGGCCGTGCGCCCTGGACTTTGACGGAGCACACGATGACTCTCACGCCCCTGGGGCGCCGTCCGCCGGGCCGGCTCCGAGGTGGGTGAGGGTCTGCCGCACGGCGGGCACGTCCTGGTCCAGCCAGGGGACGCTCCAGATCTCGGCCGGGGTGAGCCAGCGCAGGTCGTCGTGGTCCTGGAGGGGCTTGGGCTCGGCGGAGCCGGGGCGCAGCCGCGCGGTCCACACCTGGAGTTCGTACGGCGGTCGCAGGGGCCAGCTGCCCGGAACACGCTCGACGGCCTCGCTCTCGATGCCGAGTTCCTCGCGCAACTCGCGTACGACGGCGGCCTCGGGCCGCTCACCGGGCTCGACCTTGCCGCCGGGCAGTTCCCAGCGGCCGGCCAGCTCGGCGGGCGCGCTGCGGCGCGCGGCGAGCAGGCGGCCGCCGTCGAGCAGGGCGGCACCGACCACCACGATCCGTTCGCTCATGCGCCGGAGCCTACGGGAGCGGGCCGGCATCCGGCGAAGGGGTCAGCCCTCGCCGCTCGCACCGCCGGCGCTCTGCTCGATCCGCTCGACCCAGTACAGCTGGGTGTCCGGACCGTCGAGGCTTTCCGCGATCTTCTGGGCCTCGGCGCGGGTGGCGTACCTGCCCACGCTGTACCGATTGCCGTTGTCGTCCTGCCGGACGACGAGCCAGGGAAGGGTGATCGTGCTGTCGTTCATCGCGCCCCCACTGCTCCTTCCCGCCCCTGTGCGTCCGGCTCCCGGCCCCCGCCGCGTCCCGCCCGTTGAGGAAACCGCACTCCGCATATGCCTGACCCTACGCCCAACCTTCACGCAGCGAATACGGCTTTTCACAAAGAGGTAGGCAACCGGCCAGTACGGGAATCGGCCGCCCGGGGCGCACGGAGACGAACGCGCCGTGCGAGGGCCTCTGTACATCCGCTCGGAGGCATGCGGCAGCCGCGGTGGCGACCTGCGAGAACGGCCGGAATACGGCGCCCGGGCGGGGCGGCACGGGCAGAGGGGCGAGGAGGGCCGGGCGCCGAGGGGGCGCACACCACCCCCGGGGAATCACCGCTTCCGTGCCTGGCGCCCGCCCCGCCGCGCCTCCTGTCGCACGGTCCTTACCGCGCGGCTCCTACCTCACCGGCAAGTGGTACGCCACCCGGTAGCGGTCGGCGGGGATCACGACGTCGGCCGTCTCCACGGGGCGGCCGGAGGCGTAGAAGGTGCGCTGGACGACGACCACGACATGGCCGGGGACACCGCCGAGGGCGTGCAGTTCCTCGGCAAGGCCCGGGCGGGCGCCGACCTCCTCGGTGACGTTGTCGACGATGACGTCGATGGCGCGCATGCGCTCGACCACGCCCATGCCGCCGAGCGGGCCCTCCTCGGGGAGCATGACGGGGGTGCGGCCGGTGAGCGCGAGCGGCTCCCAGGAGGTGGAGAGCATCATCGCCTCGCCGGCGTTCCGGAACACGTACTTGGTGCGCATCACGCGGTCGCCGGGCTTGATGCCGAGCCGCTCGGCGATGGCGCCGCTCGCCTCGGCCTGCGTGCTGCTCGACTCCCAGGTGCCGCGCACCTCGGCGTCGGCCTGCTCCTGCCGGAACGGCGTGGCCCCGCCGGCCAGACGGAAGCCGGAACGGGCGACCCGGCGCGGCACGGGCCGCTCGCGCACATACGTCCCCGAGCCGGAGCGGCCCTCGACCAGCCCCTCGGCCATCAGCACCTTGCGGGCCTCGAGCGCGACCGTGTCCGAGACGCCGTACTCCTCGCGGATTCTGGCCTGTGAGGGCAGCCGGGTGTGCGGGGGCAGCAGACCGTCGACGATCTTCTTGCGGAGATCATCCGCGACGCGCAGGTACGCCGGCTGCTCACCGAAAGTCACTGGCCGCTCCCATCAAGTTGTACAGACAGCAACAGCGTGGCAACCGCGGGTTGTACTTGCAAGCAGAGGCCAGAGAATCACTCGAAGTGATGACTTGCGGGGAGCGAAGGCATGCCCAGGCGCTTTCTCCCCGCTACGGCCGCCGTCACACCTCCGCGTGGCCGAAAACGGAAGCGCCGGGGGTGCGGAGGCGAGGCCGAGTGTGACGGACGTGCCGTGCGGGAGTCATGACGGGGTGTCGGCGAACCTCGCCCCTTAACCTGCGTGCATGACACCTCTGCCGGACCGCTACTGCCCCACCGACGGCGTCCGCGTGCCCGGTGACTCCCTCGCCTGGCGCTGCCCGACCTGCCACGGCCCGCTCGATCTCGACTTCTCCCCCACCCCGGCGTCCCTGAAGTCCCTCACCGGGAGGGTGAACTCCCTGTGGCGGTACGCGGAGACGCTGCCGATGCCGGCGCCCACGTTGTCCCTCGGCGAGGGCCGCACCCCCCTGGTGCAGCTGACGGACGAGGTCTCGGCGAAGCTGGACTTCCTGATGCCGACGCTGTCGTTCAAGGACCGGGGCGCGGTGCTGCTGGCCGAACTGGCGCTGCGTGCCGACCCGCGCCAGGTGGTCGCCGACAGCAGCGGCAACGCGGGCACGGCGATCGCCGCGTACTGCGCCCGCGCGCGCCTGCCGTGCACGGTGTACGTCCCGCTCGGCACGTCCGCGAAGAAGCTGGAGCAGATCGAGGCGCACGGCGCCCGCCTGGAGGTGGTCGACGGCAACCGCGAGGCGGCGGGCAGGGCCGCGCAGCGCGCCGCGGACGAGCCGGACATCTTCTACGCCTCGCACGTCTTCAACCCGTACTTCCTGCACGGCACCAAGACCTACGTGCACGAGTTGTGGGAGGACCTCGGCGGGCGCCTGCCGGAGGTCCTGGTCCTGCCGGTGGGCAACGGCACGCTGCTGCTGGGCGCGGCGCTGGCGATCGCCGAGCTGTTCGGGGCCGGCCTGTTGGACCGGCGCCCGGCGCTGTGGGCGGTGCAGGCAGCGGCGGTAGCCCCGCTCGCCCGCGCCTGGGAGGAGGGCGCGGAGGAACTCACCGGCACGACCCCCGTGGCTCCCACCCACGCCGAGGGCATCGCCGTCCCCCACCCGGCCCGGGCCCGCCAGATCCTGCGGGCGGTACGGGCCTCGGGCGGCACCTTCCTGACCGTGACGGAGGACCGCATCCGCCACGCCCAGCTCGACCTGGCCTCCCGCGGCCTGTACGTCGAGTCGACGGGCGCGGTCTGCTGGGCGGCGATCCGCGAAGGCGCCCTCGGCGGGAAGTCGGCGGTGGTCCCCCTGTGCGGCGCGGGCCTGAAGTCGGGCCTGGCCCGACCGTAACCCCGGCTGAACCCGGCCTGCCTGGTCCGGCCCGGTCCGGCTGGGGTCCGGGGCGGCCCGGTGCCGTGTCCGGCCCTGTCCGGCCCGGTGCGTATCCGGCCCGGTCCGGCTGGGTCCGGTCCAGCTCGATCCGACTCGATCCGACGCGATGCCGTGTCCAGGCCGGCCCTGCTCGGTGCCATGCCCGGCTCGGCCCCGCGCGGTGCCGTGTCCGACTCGGCCCGGCATGGTTCGGCGCCGTGCCATGTCCGGCACGGGTCCGGCGAGGTGCGGTGCCCTGTCCGGCCCGGTCCGGAACGGTGCCATGTCCGGCCGGGCCCAGAGCTGGCCCTGCCCGCGCCTGCCCTGCTCGATGCCATGTCCGGCTCGGCCCGGCATGGTTCGGCGCCGTGCCATGTCCAGCACGGGTCCGGCGAGGTGCGGTGCCCTGTCCGGCCCGGTCCGGAACGGTGCCATGTCCGGCCGGGCCCAGAGCTGGCCCTGCCCGCGCCTGCCCTG